>CAZQYC010000012.1:0-44317 GCA_964597495.1 uncultured Steroidobacteraceae bacterium
GTTCGCCCGTCAATCCGATCGCAATAAAATAGAACCTATCTCAGAATTGAATGGCACTTGGGGAAACTCTATTTGGCGGCATTTCATATTCCCTCTCCCCTCACGGGAGCGGGTTGGGGAGAGGGGCCGGCAACATCTACAACTTAACTAAGCGCTATTCAATTCTGAGATAGGTTCTAGTCTGCATGGTGGTCCGAAATGGGGCACCTCCGGTGTTCGTTGGCTGTCGAATCCTGATGTAGACTTCGGGCGGGAGAATACGCTTGAGTAAAACCGAAGACTGCAAACACGATCCGGGAACGATGATCCCGGCGATCGACCGTAATCGCTGCGAAGGAAAGGCCGACTGCGTAGCCGTCTGCCCGGTCGGCGTTTTCGCTGTGCAAACTTTATCCACGGCGCAGCGTGCGGAATTGAGCTTCAAAGGAAAGCTGAAAGGCTTCGTCCACCGCTGGCAGCAGGCTGCCCTTTTGAACCCCGACGCCTGCGAGGGTTGCGGTCTATGCGTGCGTTCGTGTCCGGAGAGTGCGATAACATTGACGAGGCGAGAGTAGAACCGTCATTGGGGTTTGAGTCTGCATTGACAATCGGGAGTCGATGCCATGTACTTCGCTACCTTGCCCGCGGCGAAAAACCGATCAGAATCGATATGCCTTGTTTGGCAATGGATCGCTGCGGATCGTTAAGTTTCGTGTAGTTCCGTCTCGACAATGAGTTCACGGTCGTTCATTTTCTCAGTTCTAAATAATCGTATGCATCAGCCTGCGGCACCCTCGAATCGTTTAAAAAAATCCGCTATCGCTATCTTGTACGGATCGCTCATCGCGTTTTCGGTTTCCTCATGCAGCGCATCGAGCAACCAAAGATCGGCTCACCGTCCTGCCAAGAAACAAGCAGCCTCCGCCGCTTCCACGGGTCGAGCCGGCGATACGGAGCAGTGGAGCACCTTTAATTTCGATCCGGCCAACAGCCGCTATAACCGTTTTGAGAAAAAACTCTCGACCGCAAATGTCGCGCAGCTTAAGCAAGTGTGGGAGTTGAAGATGGATAACGGCGTGACCAGCACGCCGATCGTCGTCGACGGCACTGCTTACGTTTGCGATCACGCCCGTAAAATTACCGCCGTGCGCGCGGCCACCGGCGAGATTCTTTGGCAGCATGAATTGAAAGATCTATTCATTCGCTGCAGCTCGCCTTTGGTCGTCGGCGATCGTGTGTATTTCGCCGGAAATAACACGGTGTATGCGCGCAACCGGCAGACCGGCGAAGCTATTTGGTCGACGCTCATCGGCACGCATGCCAATTCGTTGATCGATTCATCGCCGGTGGTTGCCGGCAATAAACTCGTGATCGGTCTCGCCAACTACGAAGTCATCTATCCCGGTTGGGGTTCCAAAGACAAGACACCGAGGGATTACACGGGGCGCGGAGCCGTCATCGCTCTGAATATGGAAGATGGCAAAGAGGCGTGGCGTTTTTGGACCGGTTTAAACAATAAGGAAGGCGGCGCGGGAGTTTCGGTGTGGTCGACGGCAGCGGTCGATGAAAAACGCAAATTGATTTTTATCGGTACGGGGCAGGCTTACGAACCGCCGGCGGGACCGTACAGCGACGCGTTGATCGCAATCAACTACGAAACGGGGCCGGTAAACGGCAAGCCCTATTGGGTCAATCAGTTTCACAAGGGCGATGTCTATACCGACGGCCTTTGTTTGGGAGGCGTGGAAAACTGCAAAGACACCGATATCGGCGCTTCGCCGAATCTCTTTGTCTCCCAAGGCAAAGACGTTGTCGGCGTCGCAAGCAAAGGCGCTCTCTGGAGAACGGTTCTCAGAGACACGGGTGAAACGCTATGGGAAGTGCAATTGGGGGTCGGCAGTGCGCTTGGCGGCGTCATGAGCGTCGCCGCGGTCGGCGAAGGCGCGATTTATGTGTCGAGCGGACCTGCTAGGAAAACTTCCACCTATGCGCTGGACAAAGAAAACGGGAAGATCCTTTGGCAAAAGGAAATGGAAGCGCCGACCTGGGGAGCGCTGACGCTAGCCAACGGCGTGCTTTATCAACCGATTCGCACCGGCTATTTGTTGGCGCTGGATGCTCATCGAGAAGGTAAGGAATTGTGGCGTGGCGATTTAGGGCACGATGCCGCCGGCGGCGTAAGCGTAGTGGATGGAGTGGTCTATGCGCCAAGCGGATTCACCGGTCTCGGCAGGCCTGCACGCACCGGCGCGTCGCTCCGTGCCTTTAGCTTGGGCGGCAGCTCCGCTTCGACAAGTCAGAACAAAGCGACCGTCGAGGCCGCGTTGCGGCCGGGGAGTTTTAGCGCCGTGTTCGACGCGCTGGCGCGGAACGGATGCGCGGATTCTTTCTGTCACGGCAACGCAGCCGGGCTGAATTTCTCGACACGCGATCGCGCCTACGAATTACTAGTCGGTGCCGACGGCAAAGGCGTCGATGCGCAAGGCGACGTTTGCCGCCAACCCGGCCGCAAGCGCGTGGCGCCCAACGATCCGCAAAATAGTTTGCTCTATCAGAAAGTCACCCAAGAGACTCCTGTTTGCGGAATCGCGATGCCCCCACGCGGCGGTAACTATCAGGCGCTCAATGCGGCCGACATAGAGCTAGTCCGTAAGTGGATCGAGGCGGGAGCGCCGAAAGAATAGTTAAGGAATGGACGAACGGCTTTCCGCGACCAATTGCCGGAAAGCCGTTTTCCTCGCCTCATCGAACGGTCGCGCGGACGGGTAGTCGAGCGACTGCAATTCGTCGGTTCGTTGCCGGCGCAGTTCCGCCGATTCCGAATAACACGCAGCGGCGGCGGTAAAAATAAATTTTGAAATGGAATCGATGGCGTAGTCCGCCGCCACTTTGCTCGTCCACGATTCCGCGCGCATCACGAATTCACGGATGGTCGCTACGGTGGGGGGCGGCAGATGCGAGTCGCGGACGCTAAGCAACAACGCCAAATCCAGCACGTTCGTCATGGTTTGCTGCGATACCCATCGACGTATTTCCGGATTCTGCTCGTGGTGCAAGTCGTTCAATATCGCCAGTGCTTTTGCGCCGATGCCGTCGAATTGTCGCGCATCGGGGCTTAAGTCCTTGTCGACAAGGCAATGGAAGTTCACTTCGGCGACGTCGATGGCAAGTGCTTCGCTGCGGAACCGAATGTCCTCTTGCTGGTCCGCTCCGTCGTCATCGCGGATGACGGCTTGTTGCAACGAGGCGCGCGCGGATTGGAGATCGGCCCGTGTGTGCGCCAATCGGCGTTCTGCGATCGTCAGCAAGTAAGCCGCTTCCCGTCCGCGACGCCTGCCGCGTTCTTCCTTCGGCAACCGATCTGTAGTCTGAATGGCTATTTGGCATAGCGTGCGTGTCGCATTCCAGTGGCCCTTGGTGGCGTATGCCAATGCATGGATCGTATGGCTCAAATAATTGCTCGAATCGAATTTCGCCATGTCGGCGTAAACGGCGGCAATGTCGTGCAACACGCCGGTCGTCACTTCGGACGACGGGGAGGAACGCATGGATTGGATCACCAATTCGGAATATTTCTGCGCCGTGGCGAATTCGTGGCTGAAACGCAGCATCGGTATTCCGCGGGCTTGTTCCTGCACGGTCTCGACCTGCGCCCAAACGCCGAGCCATTCGGCAGACAGGAATAACGTGCTGAGCGACGCAAACGCATGCGAGGTGATTTCATTGCGCAGGTCCTGCACGGTCGCGCCGCTTCCGGCGTGCTGCGTCAGCTGGTCGATCAGCTCCTTGGCGCGCTGCGGCCAATCCTTCTCTTTGCGGTTGAGCCGGCGCGCGACGCTAACGACGCCGACCATATCTCGCCATTCGCTGAGAATCGAAAATGGCGAGCGCGACTCCTGCCGTCCGTGCAGAAATTCCACCGCCGCCCCGAAATCTTCGTGGCGCGGGTTGTGCAAATCGTCCAGGCGGCCGACGTTGACGGTCCGAATGCGGGTGCCCCGGTCTCTTTGCACGACATGCGGGAAACACAGCTCCAACCATTTCATTAGGCCAAACGATGGACTGACGCCCGCGAAAAACGCCGGGTCGGCCATGAAAGCTTGAGGGTGACGCACGTACTGCTCGGCAAAACTGCGTTCCTCTCCGTTCGCCTGCTTGATGGTTCGTTTCAGCGAGGCCTTTAGAATCGCCTGCGTTCCGGTGACCAAGACTAGTTTCCGTTTCAGTTGCTGCCTTGCGAACTGCTTATTGATCCATTCCAGCATGGCGAGCGCAAATGCGTCGCGAGCGAGGCTGTCTGGTCTTTGGCGCTTGGATTTACTCTCCTTGAGCAGCGATTTCCAATCTTCGACGTCGTCGGTGAATTGATCGAGATCTTCGCTGGTGCCGTCGAGCCGCGGCAAGAGCGCCGACCATCCCTCCTGCGCGCTGTAGGTCTTCAAGTTCAGCAGGCGCTTGGGTTCGAGCTTGTTGAAGCGGTCGATTTCTTGGCGAGGTCCGGATTCGCCGTCGAAGAGCTCTATCAGGTCCGGCGCATGATCGATCAGCCACTGCGCCGCCGAAGTGGCATCGCCGGCATGCAATTGCTTGAGCAGTTCCGAGTCGGTGTCTACGATCTGATTCGCCCTCTTCATCGCCGTGCCGATTTTGCGGCTTAGCGCGAACAGCATGTGACTCAGCTCACGGTCGTGCGGCTGCATCATAAGGAGCGGCAGGCTCGTCTCCGTTTGCGTTGCCGCGGCGTTCTTGAGTTCCTTGAAAATAAAATCGCCGATGAGCCGGGTCAACAACGCGGCTTCGTCTTTCTGTTCGTGGAATACCGATCCGTATTCGGCCTTGCGAATAGGAGCCAAGTGCATGCCGACGATGTCCGCGTCAACGGCGTAGTAGACCGTCCACCCGTCGTTAGCGTCCTGAAGATCGCGGAGATAGCCGGCGCAATAGCGCGTCAACGTAACCACATCCGCGATGAGGCGGTAGCCGCGGCGCTGCTCTTGCGATCTGCCGTTTGGACTGCGCGGATTGTTCATGAATCAAAGCCAGGGTTGGCACGCATCTCTAAACAACTCGGCATTGGGTTCGCTTCTAAAGAAACCCGTCGCCGTAGAAGCCGTTACCTGGTTGTCAGGGGCATATTCGTTCGCCTCGATGAAGGAGTTCTCTACCACGACCAAACTTGCGTCGAAGCAGAAATTTTGGAAGCGGCTCAGAAGTCGCGCGTCGTCGCATTCGAGCGGAGCACAACGAGCGGGATCGAAGTCATCTTCCACTAACCAATGCGTCAATTTATCGTTGTCGCGCAAGATCAGCGGTCCGGCCAATCCGAAAAGATTTTGGAGCAGCCGTATGCAAAACGGCACGGCGAGGTTGACTCGTGCCAGCTGCTGCGCGAGAGGGGACAGCGGAATTTTGGCCAATTTGAGCGCCATCGACGATTCCTTGGCGTCCAGCCTCGAAATTTCGACCGGATTCCGGGACGCTTCGATGTGCCGGCGGTATCGGGTCATGCGGGGCTGCAATTTCATTAAATCGTCCAGCCAATTCTCCGGGCAACATCGAATCAATTGCAGATAGGCATCGATTGCGTATCCGTCTTGAAAATGCCTCGACGTGGCCAGCGTTCTCACCGATGAGTAGACCTTCAATGAAGCCTCGAACTTCATCATGACGGCCAGCGCATCATACACCAGGCTCGGTTTAAGCTCGCCCCAGGAAGTGCTGCCCACGATCTGGCCGATTCTGGCCAATGCGTTGAACGCCCGTACGTCTCCGGCGATTCGAATGAGATCCGCCATCGCATTGCCCGGGAACTCCCCGGGCTGGGCATGTTGCAAAAGCTGTTCGATAGCGACGCCGAAGTTGCGCTGTGTGTCCGCGTTAAGGCGCTCGGCGAGAGCGACGACATCATCGATATAAGATTCCCCGCGGTCCAGCCCAAGCGCTCGAAAATCGAAGGCGCGCCAACGCAGCTCCCGATCCGGACTATGTTGGTCGATCAAGCGGCGGCGAAGCCAATCTTCGAATTGGTCCGCGGTAAACGAGTTGAGTTCGATTAAGGAATTCATTGGAGCGAATCGAGCAATTCCGTCAGCCGTTCTTTGATGTCCGCTTCCGTTCTGCTGTCCAGCAGAATTTTAAAGAACGCTTCATCGTCGTCATTGCAGTCGGTCGGCCGACCCGGCGTTTCGGTGACTTCGCCCAACAGCTCTATTTTTAAATCAGGTAATTTCGTCAGCGGCAGCGCGCTGAAAACACGCTCGCTGCGACCCGTCATATTGGCGTCTTGGTTGACGGCGAACTTTCCAAGATGGAACGTCGTGCCCCATCCCTCTCTCGAGTAAACGGCAGCCGGCGCCGAGGGATCGTGAACGCGAAACCGCGCATTTCCCAGGTCGCAAAAAATGGGGCGCGCATTCTCGTATGGCAGATCTTTGCTGAGGCAGCCGGCAGAAAACGACAAACGTAATAGGAACGTTCCCTTGCGCGTATCCACTAAGCCGAGTTCGTCGCGTGTCTTCGTCGCGAAATCATGGGCATATTCCGGGCCGTCCGTCAGTGGCTCGAACCGGCTGCTTGAAATCCAGCAATTAGAAACGTCGGGCAGAGGTCTACCAATGACGGCGTCCGGTTTCTGCCAATCCGAATGCAAGGTCATCGTAGCCAGGGCGTCACGATAATCGGCCATGCTGCTGGGCGTGCCGTTAAGCTCGCGAGGCAGTATGGTGCGAACCGTATTACTGGCGTCTTTATAGTCCTCGCTCACCATATGAAGCTCGAATGAGCGGGTGGAAATCGAGTTCGCCAATTCGTGCGAATCTTCCTGCGGCAGGGATTCCTGCTGACAATGGCGCACATGTTCCTGGCGGCGGGTCCCGTAACCTCGCGCTACGTCATTAACGATGGGCCATGCAACATGTTCCGTGCCGGCGCCTGCCGGCGCGGTATCCCTGCGTCGTTCGAGTGTTTCGGCGCATTCCAAGAGAAATTCCTTTAGCCACTTCAAATCGACGGGCAGCAATCGAACCGAATCCAGCATGTTGACGACCGTCGCGCGTCCGCGCCAGGTTAGCTGCAATGCATCCAGAAATTTTTCTATTGCCTCGCGCTCGCCAAGAGTCATCTCGAATTCCCGTGCTGGCCAGTCCATGCGTCGAGGCATTCTATTGACTTAGGCTTAAGCGGCGCAATGGTCGGTGCTTATATTTCGATCGTCGAGTCTCGACGATCGGCGAAGGCGATCTCGATTCGAAGCAACGATTGCCCGCTCACTCATCCTGAGTGTCGGGCCAATTTACAGTGAGTTATCCCGCCGCTGCTTCCATGCCGGTCGAATAGACGGTGCTGCGATTTCTTCCCATTCGCTTGGACGAATACAGCGCGCGATCCGCCTGATCGAACATTTCCGCGGGATTGACGGCGCCCAAGTCGATGCTGGAAATCCCGAGGCTGACCGTGATGACCTGCCGTCCGGGCAGCTGCAGAGAGGGTCCCAATTCGGCTTGAATGGTGCTTCTAATTCGTTCCGCCGCGGCGACGGCGCCGGCGACGTCGGTGGCGGGCAGGGCCACGCAGAACTCTTCGCCGCCGTAGCGGCAGACCAGCGTCGAGTCGCGCGTAAGACGGAGCAGGATGGCGGCGACGGAGTGAATGACCTTATCGCCGGTCGCATGTCCGTAGGAATCGTTGATCGACTTGAACTTGTCCACGTCGACGATGATGAAAGACAGCGCCGTACCGCGCTGCTTGGCGTTGACGAACAATGCTTCGAAGAGCGGCGAGAACGCGCGGCGGTTCACCGCTCCGGACAACGGGTCCACCGTTGCCAGGCGCTGCAATTCCTGATTCTTCTCCTCGAGCGCGTCCTTGGATTCGGCCAACGCCATCATAGTCAAGTGCAGCTGCTCGTTGGCGGCGTCCAATTCCGTCACGTCGTGAAACGACGCCATGCAGCCGCGCAGCTGGCGGTTCGCATTGAACAGCGGCGAACAGCTGACGATCAACCGGCGCGCGTGAATTTTCTCTTCGTTGCCGTGCGCGCGATAGGACCGATTGGCGACTACTCGTCCGCTGCGCATGCATTCGACCCACGGCGGTAGTTCCGCGTCCGGCGGATCTTGCGACAGCCACGTGAATTTGCTGGGATCGGCGCCGGTGCCGGATTCGCCGCTCGGCAGCAACGCATTGAAACCCAGGTTCGACATGACGATGCGTCCGTGCGTATCGAGCACGATGACGGCATCGGTGATCGAATCGAACGCATTCTGGACGCGCTCCGGCACGGCTTGCTGCGGGTCCAGATGCTGCATGGTGCGCTTCAAGTAAAAATAAAACGCCAAGCCGCCGATCAAACTGAACAAAGCGCTCATTTTGAGCACCGACCAATTCAGCAGCGAATTCAGGAAGGCGCTGCCCAGGGGCATGAATGCCAACTCGACTTGCCCCCACTGCCGCTGTATCGCGCCGCTCCCGCTCATGATCGGAACCACGAAGTAAGAGCGGTTCATTTCCGACTTGCTGCGCCGTTCCCAGGTGCTCGCATGAGCGGCCGACGCATAGAGCAGTTCGCCGGCTTCATTGCGCAGCCCGAGGGAAACGAGGGACGGCTCGCGTCGCGCCAACTCGTCGGCCAATTTCGCGCTGTTCTTCACGCCGCTTTGCGACAGCGTTAACGTAATTTGCGTGGCGAACGTTTCGGCCAGGCGCTGACGCAAACGCAGCGCTCCTTCGTCGGGGCTCGGGAATACGCCGAGAAAGACGTCCAGCGCCAATAACACGGCAACGGTCAACGACAGTAAACCTACCGTAATTCGGACAATCGGATTGAGAAAAAGATTGCGAGCGGCAGATAACATCTTTAGTCCGACAATTGCAGTAACGAAGTGCGCCGACCATGGGTGGGCAGGATGTCGAACGTCACCGGCGCGCGCGGCGTGCGTCGACGATCCAGGATGGGAGCATCGGTTTCGGTCGGTTTGCGTTCTCGCGCGAGAATCGGCAACGGATCGATGACCGTCCAAGCCGGCACCGAGGCGGTCAGGGCCGTCAACAAACCGATCGAGCGGCTCACCCACCATACGACGGCGCCGCTGGCAGCCAGCGTGACGGCGCTGCCGGAGAAACCCGCGATGAGTTGCGCAAGCTCATTGTCGCCATCCGTCGGCGACGAAGAAGTCGGCAATACCGTGAGTGCGGCATTCGACAAAGGGGCATCGACATCCCCGGCGTAACTGCTGCTCTGCGTGCTGCGTATCGCGTCGACCAATTCGGTCAGCGACAGTTCGGACTGTTCGCGACTAATGTAGTCGGTGTGCAAGCGGTTCGACCCGCCGCGAACTTTAAGATTGGCGCCGGCGTACTTGTCGGTCTCGTTGGCGACGGTTACCGACGAGGTCGGCAGCCCCGTACTTGCGGCGCGGACGACCGGCGAAGAGAGAGCAGGCGTGCTTGCGGAGGATCGTTCGGGCGCAAGCGAGCCGCCGTTATTGGGCGGTGGCGTCGTCGATGTCGTAGGTGCCGCGTTCGAAACCCCAGGCGAAGGCGCCCCCGGAATCGTCGCCGCAGGTAACGCGAGATTGAGGCTGACATTGATCGGAACGGAGGCCGCTCGCACCGCGCCGACCGTATCGGTCGCGAGCAGAGATAGCGTATCGGTCGCCGCGATGCCGTCATCGATGTGATACGTCATCGTGGCCAGTGTTTGATTGATCGCCGCTTGCGAACCGCTCAGCGTGAATGCGCCAGTGCCATTCTGACCGCTGAGAATGCTAACGCCACCTGTAGGCGTCACGCTTAACCGGCCGCTGTCGACGCGCAAGCTGAGGCTGGTGAGATTGTTGTCGGCATCGTTCACGGCAATGCCCAAAATGGGGATCGACCGGCCACCCTCGGCATCCACCGTTCCCGGAACGGCGAGATCGGGCGCTTGATTCACGTCGACGACCGTGACGGAAATACTCTGCAAGCTGACCAGCGAGCCGTCGCTGGCTTGCACGATGAGTTGATAAACATTGTCGCTGTCGGCATCCAGCGGCGCTGCGTAATTCGGCGCAGCCGTAAAGGACAGCGCACCAGTGAGTGGGTCGATCGTGAATCGCGCTGCATCGGCACCGCCCACGATGGAATAGACAATCGATGTCGCCGGGACGTCGGCGTCGGTGGCGGTGACGGACGGCAGTCCCGTATTCCCTTCATTCACGGCAATCGCCGCCGTCGACGCGCCGCCGTTGCTAGTGATGACCGGCGCGTTGTCGTTCGTGCCGACGAGAGCGATGGTGAAGCTTTGCACGCTGAAGGAACCGTCCGCAGAAGTGGCGCGAAGTGAAATCGTTTGCGCCGCGGCGAGTTCGCGATCCAGCAGCGCTCCGTTTGCGACCGTGACGATGCCGGTGGTTGGATCGACGGCGAAGCGTCCGCCGGCATCGTCGTCCAACGAGTAACTAACGGCATTGTTGCCGGCATCCGCATCGCTTGCCGTCGCCGTAATGCCGACAACGGTGCCGTTAGCGGCATTTTCGACCACGCTATTGCTCGCCGCATTGCTGTCGCCGATCGCCGTGACCGAAAATTCGTTCACGTCGGTCACCGAGATGGCAAATGTCTGCGTGCTGAACGAGCCGTCGGCCGACGTTGCACGCACCAGAACCGCGTGGCTTGCCGACGTCTCCGCATCGAGCAGCGATCCATTCGCGACCGTGACGACGCCCGTCGTGGCGTTGATGGCGAAGCGTCCGCCGGCATCGTCGTCGAGCGAATAGGCAATCGCGTTGGATGTGGAATCCGCATCGCTGGCGAACGCAGTCGTTCCGACGACCGTGCCGGTAGCCGAGTTTTCGGCGACCGCATTGGCGGCCACGTTGGTGTCCGTGACCGGGCCGACGGTAAATTCATTGACATCGGTAAGGCTGATGACGAATGTTTGCGTACTGAACGAGCCGTCATTCGAGGTCGCGCGTACCAGAATCGCATGACTGACCGCCGTCTCCGCATCGAGCAGCGATCCATTCGCGACCGTGACGACGCCTGTCGTGGCGTTGATGGCGAAGCGTCCGCCGGCATCGTCGTCGAGCGAATAGGTGATCGCGTTGGCCGTGGCATCCGCATCGCTGGCGAATGCAGTCGTTCCGACGATCGTGCCGGTAGCCGAGTTTTCTGCTACCGCATTGGCGGCCACGTTGGTATCCGCGACCGGGCCGACGGTAAATTCATTGACATCGGTAAGGCTGATGACGAATGTTTGCGTACTGAACGAGCCGTCATTCGAGGTCGCGCGTACCAGAATCGCATGACTGACCGCCGTCTCCGCATCGAGCAGCGATCCATTTGCGACCGTGACGACGCCTGTCGTGGCATCGATGGTGAAGCGTCCGCCGGCGTTGTCATCGAGCGAATAGGTGATCGTGTTGGCCGTGGCATCCGCATCGCTGGCGAATGCAGTCGTTCCGACGACCGTGCCGGTAGCCGAGTTTTCGGCGACCGCATTGGCGGCCACGTTGGTGTCCGTGACCGGGCCGACGGTAAATTCATTGACATCGGCAAGGCTGATGACGAATGCCTGCGTGCTGAACGAGCCGTCGGCAGATTGCGCTCGAACGACGATGCCATGTGAGGCTGCAAGTTCACGGTCGAGCAGCGAACCATCGGCGACCGTCACCACTCCCGTGCTAGCGTCGACAGCGAAGCGCCCGCCCGCGTCGTCATCGAGCGAGTAGGTGACGGCGTTGTTGGTTGCATCGGCATCGGCGGCCGCCGCCGTGATGTTTACGACCGTGCCGTTACCTGAGTTTTCGGCCACCACGTTAGCGGCAGAGTCTGCATCGCCAATCGCGCTCACGGTAAATTCATTGACGTCGGCGAGACCTATCGTGAACGTTTGCGTGCTGAAGGAGCCGTCGGCCGAGGTGGCCCGCACGACGATGTCGTGGTTGGCTGCGCTTTCGCGATCGAGTAGCGATCCATTCGCGACCGTGACGAGACCGCTAGCGGCGTTGATCGCGAAACGCCCGCCGGCATCGTCGTCGAGCGAATAGGCAATCGCATTGGTCGTGGCATCCGCATCGCTGGCGAACGCCGTCACTCGGACAACCGCGCCGGTCGATGAGTTTTCCGCAATCTCGTTGATGGCTGCATCGGTGTCGGAGAGGGCGGTGACGGCGAATTCATTTATGTCGCCGATGCCGATCGTAAACGTCTGCGTGCTGAACGAGCCGTCGGCCGAAGTAGCGCGGATTAGGATGTCGTAGCTTGCAGCGGCTTCTCTGTCCAGCAGCGCGCTGTTGGCCACGGTGACGATTCCACTGTTTGCATCGATCGCAAAGCGTCCGCCGGCATCGTCGTCGAGCGAATAGGTGACGGCATTGTTGGTGGCGTCGTTGTCGCCGGCAGACGCCGTAATACCGACAGTCGCGCCATTGATCGTCCCTTCGAGTACGGTATTGGATGAGGCATTGGCGTCGGCAACTGCCCCGACGGCGAACTCATTCGCATCGACGACGGCGATCGTGAAGCTCTGCACGCTGAAAGAGCCGTCGCTCGACGTTGCGCGTGCCGTAATGAGATGGCCGGCGGTGGCTTCGCGATCGAGTAACGTGCCGTTGGCCACCGTGATTTGGCCGCTTACTGCATCGACTGCGAAGCGTCCGCCAGCATTGTTGTCGAGCGAATACGTTACCGTATTGTTGGTGGCGTCCGCGTCGCTGGAAAACACGCTAATACCGACGGCCGAGCCATTGGCGGCATTTTCCTGTATGGCATTCGTCGTGGCGTTGGTGTCGACGATCGCGCTGGCGTCGAATTCGTCGGCATCGGTTAAGCTGATGGAAATGACTTGATTGGCCGTCAGCGTGCCGTCGGAAACTTGTACGACCACCTCGTAGACGCGGTCGCCATCGGCGTCGCCTGGGCTTTCGTAGTCTTGCGCCGACACGAAACTCAAGACGCCGGCGACGCTGTCGATCGCAAAACGCGCCGCATCCGCGCCGCCGATGATGGAGTAGGCCAGCGTGCTGCCTGCGTCGGGGTCGGCGGCCGTCAACGTAGTGACGGTAACCGCGTTTTCGGCAGCCGAAAACGCGGCGCTCGCGCTGCCGCCGCTGCTCGTGATGCTCGGCGCTTCGTTGACGTTGGTGACGGTCACGGTAAGTGCCTGCACGCTGCTTAAAGCGCCGTCGGTTACTTGCACCTGTACGTCGTAAACGTTGTCGTTAGTGGCGTCGCTCGGCGACTCATAGTTAGGCGCGACCAGAAAGCTCAAGACGCCGCTGGTGCCGTCGATCGAAAAGCGAGCCGCGTCCGCGCCGCCCACGATCGAATAGGTGAGCGCGGCTCCGGCATCCGGGTCGAGCGCCGCAATCGTGGCGACAGTGACGGCATTTTCCGCCATCGATACGACAGCGCCGCTCGTGATCACCGGAGCCTCGTTGGCGTTCAGGATCGTCACGGCTATGTTTTGCGTATCGCTGCCGCCGGCGCCGTCGTCCACCTGAACGGTGACGTCATACACATTATCGGCGTCCGCATCGCCGGCGAGGTCGTAGTTGGGCGGAGCGATGAAGCTCAAGGCGCCGGTGACGCCGTCGATGGAAAATTTACCTGCATCGGCGCCGCCGGCGATCGAATAGGAGAGCGTGTTGCCGACGTTGGGATCGGTGGCCGTCACCGTGGTAACTGCTGTCGTATTCTCGACGATCGACAAAGCGGCGTTCGCTCCGCCGCCGTCGCTGCTGATGATGGGCGGGTTATTGGCCGTATCCGATACGTCGATCGTGAACGTCTGCAGGCTAAACGAGCCGTCGCTGGAGGTCGCGCGGACAATGACGTCGTGACTGGGCGTGGTCTGATAGTCGAGCAACGATCCGTCGGCTACGACGACGACACCGCTGGCGGCATTGATCGCAAAACGTCCGCCTGCGTCGTCGTCCAGCGAGTAAGCAATAGTGTTGTTGGTGGCGTCCGCATCGGTCGCCGACGCTCTGAGTCCCACCGACGCGCCGTTCGCCGCGCCTTCCGACACGATGTTGGCGCCGGGATTGATGTCGCTGATCGCACCTACGTTGAATTCGTCGGCGTCGGCCAAGGTAATCGTGAAATTCTGGGTCGCGAAGGAGCCGTCCGCGGATTGCGCTCTCACCGTGATGTTATGGCTGGCTGCAGCTTCCCGATCCAATAGCGAGCCGTTGGCGACCGTGACTACGCCGGTCGCTGCGCCGATAGCGAACCGGCCGCCAGCATCGTTGGTGAGCGAATAGGTAATCGCATTGTTGGTGGCGTCCGCGTCGCTGGCGTTCGCGGTAATTCCGACTAGGGAGCCGTTGGTAGAATTCTCCAAGATGGAGTTGGCCGTTGCATTCGTATCGGTGATTGCGCCGACGCCGAATTCGTTGACGTCGCTGACAGTGACCGTCAAGACCTGGCTATTGAACAAGGTCCCGTCGCTGACTCGCACGGTGACTTGATAAGCATTGTCGCTATTGGCGTCGGCAGGTGCTTCGTAGTTCGGCGCGGAAACGAAACTCAGCGCTCCGGTCGAGCCATTGATGCTAAAGCGCGCCGCATCCGCGCCGCCGCTGATCGAATAAGTGAACACCGTGCCGGCGTCGGGGTCGCTTGCCGTTACCGTCGTGACTGCCGAAGTGTTCTCTGTCACAGCGATCGTCGCGCTTCCGCCGCCGCCGTTGCTGGTGATGCTGGGCGCCTCGTTGACGTTCGTGACCGTTACGGCGACGCTCTGTAAGTCGGTCAATGCGCCGTCGGAGACTTGGACGGTCACGTTGTAGACGTTATTGCCGTCGGAGTCGGTCGGCACCTCGAAGTTTGGCGCCGCGAGGAAACTCAGTGCGCCGGTCGAGCCATTGATCGAAAACTTGGCCGCGTCCGTGCCGCCGGCGATGGTATAGCTGAGCGATGCGCCCGCGTCTGCGTCGGTTGCGGTCACCGTCGTCACGGCACCGCCGTTCTCCGCTATGGAAACGGAGGCGTTCGTGCCGCCGCCATTGCTCGTGATGATCGGTGCCTCGTTGACGTTCGTTACCGTGACGGCAAGGCTCTGCGAATCGGTGAGCGCTCCGTCGGAGACCTGGACGATGACGTCGTAAACGTTGTTGCCGCCTGAATCGGTGGGCGCTTCGTAGTTCGGCGCGACGATGAAACTCAAGGCGCCCGTGCTCGAGTTGATGGTGAACCGTGCGGCATCCGCGCCGCCGCTGATGGAGTAGGTGCGGCTTGCTCCCGCATCGGGATCCGATGAGGTGACGGTGGTGACGGCCGAGGAGTTTTCGGCAATGGAAAGCGCGGCGCTTGCACCGCCGCCGTTGCTGGTGATCACCGGCGCTTCGTTCACGTTGGTGACGGTGACGGCGATGGCTTGCGAATCGGCGGACACGCCGTCGCTGGCTTGCACCGTGACGTTGTAAACGTTGTTGGCGCCGACGTCGGTCGGCGATTCGAAATTGGGTGCGGCGATGAGGCTCAATGCGCCGGTGGAGGCGTTGATGGTGAAGCGTGCCGCGTCCGCGCCGCCGGTGATCGAATACGTGACGCTGCCGCTGTCGTCGGTTGCCGTTACCGTGGTGACGGCGGTGGTATTTTCCGTCACGCTGATGTTCGCCGTCGCACCGCCGCCATTGCTGGTGATGGCCGGCGGGGCGCTGTTGAAGTCGTAGACGGACACGCTGCCGTCGTCGCTGCCGTTGGCGACAGGATCGTAGCCGGGCAGAGAATCCGTGCCCGTAGTGCGGCCCGCTATGTAGAGTGTCGAGCCGACGGCCTTGATGGCGTTGACTTCACCGTCGCCGGCGCCGCCTAGGTAGCTCGAGTACAGCAAAGCACTGCCGTCGGAAGAAAACTTGGCGATAAAGGAATCGATGCCTTCGCGCACCGTGTCGAGCGCGTCGGCGGTCAATGGAATGACGCCGCTGGTGAAGCCGCTCACGAAGATCGTATCGCCGTTGCTTAGGCTCAGCGTATTGATGGCGGCGCCGCCTGACGTACCGTAGTAGGTCGTGAAGACATGCGAAGCGGCTCCTGATTGCGTCAAGTCGAACTTGCTGACGAAGCCTTCGCTCACTCCACCGAAGGTGGTGTCGTAGCGGTTGGCCGGCAACCCTCCGCCGTAGGTCGTGCCCGCGATGACCAATTTGCCGGCGCTGTCCAGCGTGACGTCCTGCACGATATCGTCGCCCGCGCCGCCGAAATTACTGAAGTAGGCCGGTGTGCCGTTCAATGACGTCAGTTTGGCGATGAATCCGTCGCTGGCGCCGCTCAGCGTGCTTTGATAAGAAGTGAGTGTCGATGCTTGTCCCGCATAAAAGCTTTGGCCGCCGAGGTAAATATTGCCGCTGCCATCCAAGACAATCCCATAGCCGCTGCCGCGTCCGTAGACTTCATAGTCGTTGATCGACAGTCCATTGGGCGCGGCGGCGGGCGTATAGGTCAGCGACATATCGAAGCGAGCGGCAACGATGGTTTCCGAGTTGGTGGCGCCCACTTGGCCGGTTACATACGCCACGTTCCCTTGCAAGGCGACATCGCGCAGCCAGTCATTGTCGCCGGCGCTGCCGGCGTATGAGCCGTAGGTCAACGCGGAACCGCTGGCGTTCAAGCGAATGATGAATCCGTCGTAGCCGCCGTTGAGCGTTTGATCGTTGCCGTTGAAGGTCGCGCCCCAATTGGACGAGTTGGTATTGCCGACGACGACCGCTTGGCCGCTGGCGTCCACCGCAATGCCGTAGCCGCCCTCGCTCCCGCTGCCGCCGAGGAACGTGTTGTACACCAGGCCGCCGGAAGCGTTGAACTTGGTGACGAAGACATCGTATAGGCCATGAGTGCCGCCGCCACCCGGCGTAAAGGTGGAGGAATTCGTGTAGCCGGTGACATAGACGTTGCCCGATGCATCCACCGTCATGTCTTGCACGGCATCGACGGTGCTGCCGCCGAGATACGTGGCCCACACCAACGTAGGGTCGATGACCAGGGTGCGAGTACTGTCGTGGGCACCGACTTCAAAGCCGACGCTGCCGTCGGCATGAATGACGTAGCGACTGTCGACGGCTTCACGTTCGCCGTGCGCATCGAGTTGATAGGAGACCGGCGCGTGAAAGCGCAGCGGTTCCGCGCCGTCGCTCAGCGTTAGTACCAAATCTCCGTTGTCCGCAATGGCGATGCCTTGCGCGCCGGTGAAGTTCAGTGTGATGTCGCGATAATCGCTGCCGGCAGCGACGATGAAGTCGTACTCCAGTTGTCGTCCTTGCCCGTAGTAGCGGACATCGATGCCGTCGTAAGCATTTTGATAGCGGACGGCGCCGTAGTTGGCGACGTCCGTAACGGGCGTTGCGCCGTTCAGATAGTTGCTCTTGCTTGCGGCTTCGTTTTCTCCCATCGAGCTGAGCGATGCGTTTGCGCCGACCAACTCCAACTTCACCGTTTGCAAGCTGCCGTCGCCATTCCGCAAGCTCAATTCGGCGTCGCCATCGCGTAAAAACACCGAATAGCCGCTGCCGCGCGCAAGATAGTCGACGCCGACCTCCGACTGACCTTCGTTGCGCTCGAACAGCATCGGTGCCGAGATGATTCGCTGCTCGACTTGCCGGCGCTGTTCCGCGGCGCTATCTGCATCGGCAGAAGCGTCGTCATTCGATGCGGCTTGTTCGGTCTCGAAGTAACTTACTTCCGCAACGACGGAGTGCTCTCCTTGGGATTCGGTCAGCGAGTCCGCAAGGCCGGGTGCAAGGTCTGCCGAATACAGTAAGCGCGCTTCCAGCTCTTCGACGACGGCGCGGCGGCGTGGCGCGACCGTGACCGGCGCGATTGCCGGTGTTCGCTTGCCGAAGAGGCGTCGTAGAGGATTGAAGGACGGCATGAGGGCTGCTTAAGCGCTAGCGTTTGAAATCGATTCTGCAACGCAGCCCGGAAGGAATGGCGTTGCCCGGGTTGGGTAGTTCCAAGCGCACGCGGAACGTATTGCTCGCTGCATCGATCACGGCGTCGACCGTCGTCACGCGAGCCGGCAATCCAGTCAAGCCCCCAAGTTCGGGAGTGACTACCGCTTCCAATCCCGGTTTGATGTCGCTGAAGCGCCGCGCCGCGACGACGACCTCCACCCGCAACGGATCGATCTGCGCGAGTTTCAAGATCGGCTTGTTCTCGACGCGTTCGCCCGGCGACATATAGCGGTCGGCGACGACGCCATCGATCGGCGAGAGGATAGTGCGCAGATCCAGCTGCGCCTGCGCAACGGCGACTTCCCGGCGTGCGACTTCGCGTTGCTCGTCGGCTTGCTGCAGACGCATCGCGGCGATTTTCGCCTCCGCCAGTGCCTTGTCGCGGTCGGTGGCCGAAATGAAATGCTGGTTGAACAGTTCCTGGGCGCGGTCCGCCATGCGTTGGGCATGTTGTGCTGCGGTTTGCGTGGCGGCGAAATCGCCGCTGTTCTTCGAGCGCTGAGTGGCGGCATTGAGCGAAGCGCGCTCCAGTTGGGCGTCGAGTTGAGCAATCGCCTGGCCTCGTTTGACATGGTCGCCGCGTTCCACGGGAATCCCGGTCAATACACCAATGACGGGGCTGCCCACTTCCACTTGCGTCATCGGCATCAATAAGCAGCCCAGGACGTCCTCGCGGACACGTCCGGCACCGCCGCTAGATCGCTGGGCGACTGCCTGAGAACTTGGCTCGGCGTCGGCCGAGCGAGCCGGAGTGGTCGTGACAAGAACGGCAAGCGCCGCACAAAAGCACCGAGCAATGCTCTTGAGCGAACTTCCTTGAACATCCTGGAGTCTTCCGCTAGTCGTCACACGTAACCTCGTTAGGTGGCCGGCTGGCCGAAGTGAAGTTGGCGGGCGCGCAGCTCTTGCTGGTGCAGAAGACTGCGAGCAATCCGCAATCGTCGCTCTTCGCTCCGCTGAGAAAAATAAATTAGCGTCCTCGCGAACGGCGAGGGCAGGGCGCCGCTCGAGCCAGGAGCAAGCAGTCTCGCGAGATAACGCGGTAACCCTTTGGTGTGACGCGCCAGTCGGCCTTCGCTTAACGCCAGCACCGTTTGCGCCGTGCCCATCTGGCCTTGCCGGGCCGTGCGACCGAACAACTGACGGTCCACGCGCCGTGCGCTGTTTTGCTGGCAGCAAATCACGTGCAATCCTCCTAGCGCCAGACTGGCCGCATGCACTGCGATATCGGTGCCGCGGCCCGCCATGTTCGTCGTCACGGTAATCGCATTTTGTTCGCCCGCTACGGCGATGAGCTCCGCTTCAAAGCGATCCTGTTTGGCGTTGAGCACCTTGTGCACCAGGCCGTGTTCCGTAAGCATCCTGCTTAGGAGCTCCGAATCATGGACGGAGTCCGTGCCGACCAGCACCGGTCTGCCGGCGGCATGCTGCGTTTTGACGATGTCGACGACGCGCTGCCAGCAGTGTTCGCCCTGCATGAACACTAAAGGCGGTTCGACGTCGAGCTGCGAAGCCATTGCAGGAGGGATGCGCAGCACGCGCAGTCCGTAAATTTCCAGGAATTCGCGTCGCGATTCCGTCAGCGTGCCGCTAGTGCCGCTCAAGTGCAGGTAACGCGGAAAGAAACTTTGGTAGGTAATCTGCGCCATGACCTGGGTGGCGGGCGAGGGCTCGCAGTTTTCCTTGAGCTCTACCAACTGCTGTAAGCCGTGCGACCAAGCACGGCCTGACTCCACGCGGCCCGTATTGGCGTCGACCAGCTCGACCTTGCCGTTGCGTACCAAATAATGAACGTCCCGTTCCAGGATCCATCGAGCGTGAAGCGCCTGCTGCACCAAGAGTTCGCGATACATCGGTATGCGCCACAAGACGGTTTGTTGCTCGAGCGCTTTCGTGGATGCGGCGCCGACAATCGTGGACCGGCCCTGCGGCGTGAGCTGCACTGCACCGCCGGTCAATTCGTAGTCCACGCCGGCAGTTAGAGTAGCCGCGAGTTCGGCAGCAAATGCATACACTGTCGTCTGCGAAGGCTGCAGGTGTGACGCCGATAAAATGAACGGCGTGACGGCGCCGTCGATGAGTACGCTGTCCGCTTCGTCCAAGATCGCCATGCAGAGCCCGCGGAGAACGCGAGGATCACCTGGCGCTCGAGGGCCACGTGTCGCGGCATCCGCCGTTGCTGCACGATCGCGCAAGTAGTCGAAAACCAATTCCTTGGCGCTGCAGTAGACGACATGGCAGGCGTAAGTATTCTTCCGTTGCGCGCGCGTCTGGTTTGGCTGGATCGCGGCCACCGTCAATCCGAGCTCGGAGCAGATGTTCCGCAATTGATCGGCATCGCGCTGTGCAAGATAGTCGTTGGCGGTCAGCACGTGCACGGGAACGCCGCCCAGTGCCGCGGTCAACGCAGCCAGTGATACCGCCAGCGTTTTTCCTTCTCCCGTGGCCAATTCGGCGAGTTCGCCTTGTAAGACGACCAAGGCCGTCATGATTTGATTGTCGCGAAGCGTTAACTGGCATTGCGTTGAAAATACGTTCAATACATGCGCCATGACTTTGAGCGCCGCTTCCGACTGCAAGCCGTCGCGCGCCAAGCATGCACGCCAGCCGATCAATTCATCGTTGGTGGGGGAAGCAGGGCGAGCCGCAAGTTCCCGCTGCAGCGTGCGCACCGACTTGACTCGCGTGCGCAGTTGCCGCTGTCGATGCCGTTCGATCGGAGCGAGAGAATCGATCGCGGCAAGCGAGAGTGCTTGCAACCAATCGCCCGCGCTGTGCAGCGCTTCGAAATGAGCAGGCCGTGCTCGCTTCTCCGGGTAAGGGCCGTATAAGAGGCCGGGCATGGGAGCGGGCTTAACCATGATGTTCCACGGCAGCTTGGGCGGAGGCGGAGACATCCGGCGAGAATTGACGCAAGAAGGTTTGGCGCAAGCGTCGTGTCCACTGCTCCGCCAGCGTGGCGCGTCCATGTTCGATGCGCAACCAGGCACGGCTGCCCACGTGTTTGGAAACGGCGTCGCCCACGCTGACGTCGATGACGAAAAAAGAATCGAGCGTACGCAGGCCTTTGGGATCGTTCGGATCGCTCACCAACGAACCGCCGGCGCGGTCGCCCAGAACGGCCGCAGGCAATTCCCGGGTCGCTGCGGGGAATGCTTGAACAAGCTTCGCGCTCAAGATCTCCGAGCGTTGCTCGGCGATGCGAACGTCATAGCGCAGTGAATTTCTGCGGACTAGGTCGATATCCGCTTGTTCGATGACTGCGCGAATCCGGAGCGGCTCGGGAGTCACGATATGCGCCACGGCGCTGCCGCGTTCGATGTAGCGCCCCGGCAGATCCTCCACGTGAGGAATCGATATTTTTCCATCCATGGGGCTTACGATCGTCAGATCGTGCAGCCGGGTATCGAGATTCGCCAAGTCCGCCGTGGCGCGGTTCAGCTCTTCCGCCAGTGCAATCGCCTGCGATGGTTGCTCTAAAAACTGAGAGTAATAGGTGGTTTCGAGCCGAGCAATGCGTGATAGCAATTGATCGCGCTCCAGGTTGAGTTCGGTGTTCTCCAAGACGAGCAACGGCTGGCCCACCGACACGTGATCGCCGTCATGCACGAGCACCGACGTGACGAAGCCTTCGGTACGATTGTGAACCCGCGCTTCGTCGGCTAGCCACGTGACGCCCTCGGCGTAGGTGAAATGCCGCTGCGGTATTGCGCATACGAACATCAAAGCCGCCAGCGCACTTGCGGCGACGATGCCGACAGCTCGCGTGCGTATGGCCTGCAGGCGCGCCGTACGAAGCACGAAATGAGCGAGTTGCAAAAGCGGTTGCAGGCAGTAGCGTGCGATTAAATACAACCCCAAGGCCGCGCCGGCCAAGAAATATTTGGCGCCGACCCAAAATACCAGCTTGATCAATAGACCGACGCGATAGAGGCTCGCTGCGATCCCGTAGACGCACAGCCAAGCGCGCACGCCCATCGCGCCGGCGGGAATCGGCAATGACGTGTTGCCGAGCACATAGCGCTCGCCGAGATAACGCCAATAGGTCTGACAGCGCGTTGCAAGCGCCGGCATTTCGAGAGCATCGGCCAGCATGTAGTAGCCGTCATAGCGCATCAGCGGATTGGCGTTCACGAGCAAAGTGGCAAAACCTGCGATGGAAAGGCAGGCAAATGCAATTTCGCGTAACAGGCCGTTGCCGCACGACAGCCAGAGAGCGAGCGCGATAAACGCGATCACTCCCTCGAACAAGATACCCATCGCGCTGACTAGGATGCGGCGATGCTTTTCGGAGAAGGCGGAAGCTGCCGTGGCATCGACGAAGGGCACCGGTATGCAGAACATCATGTTGATGCCTACTTCATGAACTTCGCCGCCCCAGATTTTGATGGCGATGGCATGGCCGAATTCATGCAACGCTTTGATGAAAGGATAGGCGATCCAGAGCAGCAGCATATTGCGAGGCGACAACCAATGGACGGCACCGTAGTTGGCGAGCTCGCTCCAATGCATCCCGGCAACGACTGCGGTTGTCAAAGCGCATGCTACCCACACATACAGCAGCCAGCGCTGGAACAGCGGACGAAACAGCGGTGCCGCTTTCTCCAGCAACGCGGTGGGATCGAATAGCGAAATTCGGAACATCAGCGGATTGAATTTGCCGTCGGCGCGCACTCGTTGTTTGGCCGCGTCGAAGAGGCGTTCCAACTCGGGCGTTGCCTCACTGCGCAGCATGCCGCTGCTGGTCAATTGCGAGAGAATGGTCAGCACTTCATCTTGAGTGGGCGCGTCTGCGCCCAGCTCGAGCGCCAGCAGGTCCCAGATTTGTTGGACCGACAACGTGCCGTCCAGCCGACCGACGATTTGGTAGCCCAAGTGATTGACGCGGTATTGCCGACCGGTAATCTGGTTTGCAACCACGTACCACACTTCGCCGCGGAAGCACTGGCGGTGGATCGCGACATTGCTCGCCAAACACGGGTGCAATTTCGATGCGCGGTGCCAGTAGGGGCTGAAGAGAGCGGCGCTCACGTTTAGAATCCAAGCGCCCAGAGTCTAAAACGCAGCCAGGAAAATACTTTTCGCGCGCCGGCCGTCAGCAACGATTCGTTGCGTATCGGCAGTTTGGCGATGCCTTCCAATCCCGGCCGCAAACCCGGCGCCGAACTCAACAAACGAGCTTGGACTTCGTAGACGTTGTGTCCGTCTTTGTACGAAGCAAGCGGCGTAATACGCTCGACTTCGATGTGGAGTGCCGCAAGCGGCATCGCGGAAACGGCGAGCTCGCCGCGTAAGCCGGTGCGAATGGACTCGATGTCGCTGTCTTCGACGTACAACACGATGCGATAGCCTGTCGTCGGCGACAGCTTGAGCAGCGTTTCGCCGCGTTTGATCGGCGCGCCGATCTGCTGCTGCAAATCGCCTTCGATCACGATGCCGGCAAAAGGCGCCGTGATTTGCGTGCGGGCAATTTGTTGATTGACCAACGACAGCGCCGCATCCGCCTCGTCCGCTTTTGCCTGGGCAATGACCATCTTGACGCGGTCCTGTAGCGCAAAGGCCTCGGCGTGCTCGCTCCGATAGCGCTCCAACTCGCTTTCCAATTGACGCTGCCGATCTTGAAGGTCTTGGTCCGCCAGCGTGAGCAGCAGCTGGCCCTCGTTCACGGCATCGCCCGGATGCACGAACACTTCTTTTACGAAGCTATCCAAAGGCGCTGCGATGCCGCGTTGGACGGCGCCTTCCAGGCGCGCTTGTGCGGATGCGTTGATGGTGACCGGAATCGCACCTAGCGCTACGAGGCCGACGGCCATCGATAGCACGGCGATTTTGGTTCCGATGCGCCCCGGCTCGCGAAGCGTGTGCAACCGCTCCTTGAGTTCGCGAGTCATTCGCTGCCAGAGAGACTCGTGACTACGCTGCTTCAGCTTTAACAACGGAGCGATAAAGGTTGCTGCCTGCTCGATGTCGGCTAGCTCTTGCGCGTGCCACCGATGATTTTGCGTTCGTAACAAGGTGATCGCGCCTAGGGCTTGGCCTTGTTCCGTGGAGATCATCAGTGGGATAGTCGCCAGCGAACCGTAGGAGCCCGCCGCCGACAGGCGTGCATGGGCGACGGTAATGCGTGGGACGTTAGCGTTCGCTGCCGGATCGTTTGCGATCGGATATTGAAGCGTGGTGTACTGATCGGCGGCTTCGTCCATGGCGGCAGCGACCTGAGCGACCAGCGCGGATCGTTGCTTGATTTCCGCCGTTCCCGACCACGCGATCGGAACGATCGAGTGACCTTGCCGAAGGCCGATGACGGCTTGTTCGCAATGCCGGTTGGCAAGTTCGTTCGCTATCGACGTCGCGGATGCAGCCAGGGAAGTTTGAGTCAGTGCCGTGGAAAAGGAATCCAAGGTCAGCGGTTCTATGGGTACTGCTGACTCACTCGCCGTGCTTCGATCGGCTATGTTAAGTACGGCGGACATAATTCCTGAGTTTGGCTCGTGATGGACCCCATTGGGACCCTAGTGCATTGAGCATCACACTTTTTACTAACCGCCCGATGGCATGCTCGGACGTTATCTTATGGTCTCTGCCGACGCGCGGACGCAAACCACGTTTTCCGCCATGAGGCGGAGTGCGTTCGGGCAAGTTGGGACTCAAGCGCAAAAAGCGCTACGCCGTTCTTGTTTCTAGGTTGATATGGACGCCGGTTTCTCTGGAAGAAAGCCGCGTAATGCAGTTGCGGCGCTGGGCGCGTTAAGAAGGCGGCTCAGATTACGTAAGATGCTCCACGCGGCCTCTCTCTTATATATATGAGTGGGCGCGCTTGCCGAATCATGCTGGCCGAATCTTGTTGGCTATCTTGGGGAACTCTATTTCTCTGCGTCCAGCTGCGGTATCGATAAGCGTGCTTCCAGACCGCCGCGCGGTCGGTTGGACAACGTGAGCGTTCCTCCGAGCGCCACCGCCAATTGTTGCGCAATGGCGAGTCCAAGTCCGGTGCCGCCGGTTTCACGATTGCGGGAATTTTCGACGCGATAGAAAGGTTGCAGCACAGCGGCGAGTTCCGTTTGCGGGATGCCGGGGCCGTCATCGCGCACGGTGATGGATACGCGATCCGCCGTTTCGGAGCCCACTAGGATTTCCGGATCGCTGCCGAACTTGAGCGCGTTGTCCAATAGATTGGAAACGACTCGGCGCAATGCATGGGCCCTGGTCAAGAGCGGACGGTCGTAGCGGCCGATGAGCCGAACCGTTTTGCCGACATCGGCGTAGTCGCACACCAAGCTGTCGAGCAAGGCATTGAGATCCGCCCGGCAAGGGGGTTCGTCGATCCCGCGGCCGTCCCGTGCATACGTCAGCCCTTCTTGCACCAGCCGCTGCATGGCGTCGAGATCGCCGTACAATTTTTCGCGCAAGACGGCATCGTCCAATAGTTCGGCTCGCAAGCGCATGCGCGTGATCGGCGTTTGCAGGTCGTGAGAGATGGCTGCCAGTAGCTGCATGCGTTCCGCAAGATGATCGGCGATTTTGCGCTGCATGGCATTGAAGGCCGTAGCGGCTCGCGCCACTTCCACGGGTCCGTTTTCCGCGAGTAGATCGCCTTTTAGATGAGTTCGCAACGTATCGGCGGCGTGCGCGAATTGCGCCAGTGGACGCGTGACCGTGCGAACCGCCAGCCAGCTGAACACGATCAAGAGCGCAAGCTGCGCCATCAAGACCAGCACAACCCAAGGTGAGATGGGCGTAATCCTAAGTTTCAACTCGATGTTCAACGGAGTGTCGTCGTGTAAGCGCAGATGCATCCACGTCGAGTTGCCGCCTAACACGGATTCCGTTGCCCGCACGGCGTAGGCCGAACCCAATGTGGTTTGAATCGAGGTCGCGATTCGCGCCGGCAGACCGGATTGCACGGGTTTGCCCTCGGGCATCGTCCCGAGTACATAGCGGTAGTTATTGCGCGCCAATTTCTCAAGCCAACCCCGCCGTTCGGTAGGGGGGAGTTTTTCCAGGATGGCGACGGCGCTCGTTATATCTTTCGACAGATAGTTGATCATCGTTCCGAGCGACGCTTGGGTGCGTTCCGTGACGACCAACCCGAACGACAGCGTATGTGCGATCACTAGCCCGCTAAAAAGAATGAGCGCAACACGGCCGAAAAGCGAGTTCGGCCACAGCGACAAACGGGAAATCAGGCCCTCTGTCATGGGGCGTCTCTGCAGGCTTTGACGGTGGCTGCCAACACATAGCCTTCGTTGCGCACGGTTTTGATATAGCGCGGCTCGCGCGGATCGTCCCGCAGCCGTTGCCGCAGGCGACTCACCAGCAGATCGATGGACCGTTCGAACATTTCCGCATCGCGGCCTTGCGTAAGATTCAAGAGCTGGTCGCGACTCAAGACTCGTTGTGAATGATCGAGAAAGACGCGCAATAGCCGATACTCCGCACCGCTCAAGAATACGACGGTGCCGCTGGCGTCGAGCAAATGCCGCGCGGCAACGTCCAGCAACCAATCTCCAAACGCGAGCTTTTGGCCGGACTCGGGCGTTGGCTGCTCGGCGGCGTACATGTTCGGCGGCAACATGCGCGTACGCCTGAGCACCGCGCGAATGCGTGCCAGGAGCTCGCGCGCCGCCAACGGCTTGGTCATGTAGTCGTCGGCGCCCATTTCCAGGCCGATGATCCGGTCGGTGTCTTCGTTACGGGCAGTTAGGATCAACACCGGGATCGACCTCGTCGGATTTAGGTGGCTGCTGCGCAAATCGCGGCAGAGCGTTAAACCATCTTGTCCCTGCAACATGAGATCGAGAACGATTAAATCGATGGGCGCGGTTTCAAGCACTGCGCGCATTTGTCGGCCGTCGGCCACTGCGGTTACCTTGCAGCCGTTCTTTTCTAGGTAACTCGCCAGCATCGATCGGATTTCCCGATCGTCGTCGACGATCAATATGTGGTCGGGTCTTTCCATAAGCGATTTTATAACTAATTTTCTATCACTAATGCAGAGCCTGGCATCGATATAGGAAGCGATGCCGTGCTCTTTCTTTTGTATCTCAATGTATCAAGCCTTTCTATAGATACAGTGGGTCGCAAGAGAGCGGTGCATTCGACACACATGAGACATCATCCAATTTTATATTCATGGGACGAGGCGCGTCATGCGGGTGCAATAGTAGTGCAGTGACGCGAGTGGTATGAGGACCGTCGATTAGAGGAGTTGCGCCATGAAAACGAGGATCGTAAGCCGGATGTGGACCCGTTGGACCTGGATATTGGCGGCGGGACTCATCTCGGTCTTGGCGGCGTCGTTGAGTCGCACCGAAAGCAGGGTGCCGGATAGCAGCCAAGGTAACGGCGAACCAGCCAGCGAGCGAGGTCGATGGCTTACCGAAAGCGGCAATCTGGAGGTCAACATTGCGTCTTGCGGGAAAGCGTTGTGCGGCACCGTCGTAAAAGTGCTGGGCAATCGATCGATGAGCAACCCTAATGCGACGATGCAGGCGGCCGATTCGCGACCGGCGCTCGGCATGCAGATTCTCTCTGACTTCGTCGCCAGCGGCGACGGCGAGTGGAGCGGGCGCATTTACAATCGAGAGAACGCCAAGAGCTACGATTGCAACATGCAGTTGATTGCGCCGGACCAGCTCAAAATTCGCGCCTATAAATTCCTGCCGATCTTCGGCAAGACGCAAATTTGGAAGCGAGTGCCGGCTGGCGCGCAAGTAGAGCGGTAACCGTTTCGATCTATGTCCGATCTGCGCTTCTCCTCGTTCGTATATCGCTTCGCGACGGCTGTCTTGCTCGCGATCTGCACTGCGCTAACCGGTTGTTCCGACGGTGCCGTGGCGAACGAGCAGACGCTCTCGAGACCTCGCCCCGCCAAGGATTTCGTCGGCATCACCCGCTGGCTGAATTCCGAGCCGCTCACGATGTCCAAGCTCCGTGGCAAGGTCGTCCTCGTCGAGTTCTGGACTCGCGACTGCAGTAACTGCTTGCACACGTTGCCGCATATTGTACGTTGGTACAACGACTACCGGGATCGAGGATTCGTCGTCGTAGGGGTTCACACGCCCGAATTCTCGTCCGAATATGAAACCGGCAACGTCAAAGCAGCCGTCGAAAAGCTCGGGATCCGCTTTCCCGTTGCGCAGGACAATGAATACGAGACGTGGAATGCCTACGGCAATCAATTCTGGCCCGCATCGTATCTCGTCGATCAGAACGGAATGATCGTGTATGCGCATTTCGGCGAAGGCAATTACGAAGAAATGGAATCGAGAATTCGCAAGCTCCTCGCCATATAGCGCAGCGTCCATGTCAGAAAATGCTGACAGGCGGTTTTCGTTCGAATTTAAGAAGCGGCATCTGAAAAAGAACGCCCTCACGGCTCTTTGATTTTATTTTCTCCGCGCCAGCACGCGCGTAAATCAGATCGCTTGCGCTCAAGAGATTGCACTATCCATGTGCGGATAGGGGAATGCATGAAGAAAAATGACCGCGATTGGAGCGAATTAAAAAATTCATCTGCAATTAAAAAAGTCGCGCGCGAAAAAAATAATTAACACGCGTCATTCATGCGAAACAAAAATGAAAAATATTTCTCGTTAAATTCCTGCGCAAAATTTCTTCGGCCCTTTGGTACATCTATTCAGCAGCAACGACATATTGTTACTCTCGTTTCCGTAGAACGAGAGTGTTGATTGACGTTGCGATGATGTTGCTGGCGAATAGAGATGTCGAAATGCTTCTCGAATGCGCCGGAAAATTATCGACAACGAGGCTGACGAAACGGTTGGCGTGCGAATCAAGAGGCGCGCTTCAAGATCGAAAGCTGTTTGGTCAGTCTTGGTAGCTAGAGTGAGGAGAGTGGTTGTGATGCGAATGCGGCCGGACTTCATCGATTCATGCAATCTGATCGATTTGCTGCTGCAGCGCGCCGATCAATTGGGCGACAAAACGATTTACACGTTTCTCGACGACGGCGAGGAAGTCGGTGAAACGATCAGTTACGCCGAACTGCGCTCGCGAGTGTTGACGCTTGCGGTGCAATTGCAGAAGCGGTTCAAGCCGCGCGAGAGAGTGCTGCTCTTGTATCCGGCGTGCATCGACTACATGGTGGCGTTCTTCGCCTGCTTGTGCGCCGATCTCATTGCGGTTCCGTTGTTTCCGCCGCGCAGTACCAAGCACAGCGCGCGCCTTGAGGCCATCGCGCGCGATTGCACGCCTTGCGGCGCATTGTTATCGAGCCGGCGAATTGGGCCGGCACTCGCGGCACTGTCCGTGTCGCCGCACTTGGCCGCGCTCGAACAGTTATGCACCGACGAAGTACCGAAGACGGACGTCGGCACCTGGTCGTATCCGAACGTCAACAACGCGACGATTGCTTTTCTGCAGTACACCTCGGGCTCCACGGGTTTGCCGAAAGGCGTGATGGTCAGTCACGGCAACTTGCTGCATAACGAACAGCAAATACAAACCGCCTTTTTAAGCGACGAACGATCCAGCTTCGTCACGTGGTTGCCGATCTATCACGACATGGGATTGATCGGCACCATGCTGGGCCCGCTTTGGAAGGGCAGCGAATGCGTGTTCATGGCGCCGGTGGCGTTCTTGCAGCGTCCGATTCGCTGGCTGCGCGCGATCACGCGCTATCGCCCGCAAATAAGCGGCGGTCCCAATTTCGCTTACGATTTATGCGTCGACAAGATTCCGGTAGCTCAGCGCGAAGGGCTTGATCTCTCGAGCTGGAAAATCGCTTTCAACGGCGCGGAGCCGATTCGTCGCGCGTCGCTGGAACGGTTCGCCGAAGCGTTTGCGCCGTATGGCTTCGAGTCGAAATCGTTTTATCCATGCTATGGAATGGCGGAAGCGACGTTGATGGTGACCGGCGGATCTCCGACACAGCCGCCGAATTACAAATGGATCGACAAGGAGCGCCTGGCACAGCAACTGGTCGTCGATTCGGATAGGGAACGCGGTCAAGCGTTGGTCGGTTGCGGCCGCGTGTGTCTAAGTCGTTCGCCGTCGCTCCCATCGGGCCAAATGCAATCGATCCAGGCGATTCGAATCGTCGATCCCGCGACTCATATTCAGTGCGCCCCCGGAACGGTGGGCGAAATTTGGCTTTCCGGCCCGAACATCGCACGTGGTTACTGGGATCGGCCGGAGCTCAATGAAGAAATTTTCAACGCTCGCATCGTGGGGTCGGACGCGGGACCGTTCCTGCGCACCGGCGATCTCGGCTTTCTCGACAAAGAGGAGCTGTATATCACGGGGCGCAGCAAAGACCTGATCATCGTGCGCGGCGCGAATCACTATCCCCAAGACATCGAGGTCACCGTCGAGAGCGTCGATCCGTCAATCAATCCCACCGGCGTCGCCGCCTTCGGCGTCGAAGACGCGGATGGCGAAAGAGTAATAGTGGTGGCTGAAATTGCGCGCACTAGCTTGCGAAAAATCGACTCGAAGGCGCTCGCGAAATCCATTCGCCAGAAAGTGTTCGAACAGCGCGAAGTGGCCGTCGACGACGTCGTGTTGATTCGCCCCGGTACGTTGCCGAAATCGAGCAGCGGCAAAGTGCAGCGCGGTCGGTGTCGCACGTTATACCTCGCGGGCGGGCTTGCAACCATCGATGCCGCAGCTGTCGCGAGCGAAGCAGTTTACGAATAGGAGATCAGTCGAGATGAGTGCGCAAATTGCAACGACGAACGCGGTTGAAACGTCACGGTTATTCGATCTGCCGACGATCGAACGTTGGTTGGTCGATCAGGTGTCGGCTTTGACCGAGGAAGATCCGTCGGCGATCGAGATTTCCCAGCCGTTTTCGGCGTACGCGTTGGATTCGGTGGCCACGGCGGGTTTGACCGCCGCCTTAGAAGATTGGTTGGGGCGGGATTTACCCGCGACATTGATTTGGGATTACCCCTCCATCGAGCTGCTGGCGCGTCACTTGGCGCAGTGGGACGAAACATGAAAGCCATAAATCAACCTGGAAATCGACCTGGGAATCAAGCCGTGAACCAGCCCGTGAATCAACCCATAGCCATCACCGGCATGGCGTGTCGTTTTCCCGGTGCGCCGTCGCTCGCGGAATTTTGGCGCTTGCTCTGCGAAGGTCGCCACGGCATCGGTCCCGTGCCTGCGGAACGCTGGGATGCAGACGCCATGTTCGATCAAGACGCGAAGGCGCGCGGCAAGATCAATACGCGTCACGGTGGATTCATCGATGCCGTCGATCGTTTCGACGCGGCGTTTTTCGGAATCTCGCCGCGCGAAGCCACGCAGATGGACCCGCAGCAACGTATCTTGCTCGAGCTTGCGTACCTTGCGCTCGAAGACGCGGGCATTTGTCCTGAGCGATTGGCCGGTACCGATGCATCGGTGTTCGTCGGCGCGATGACCAACGAATACATCCGTCATCAGTTGGCCGAGGGTTATAACCGGGTCGATGTGCATACTGGCTCGGGCGCCGGCTTGTGCATGCTGGCCAATCGATTGTCGTATCAGTTCGACTTGCGTGGACCTAGTGTTGCGGTCGACACCGCGTGTTCGTCGTCACTGGTCGCCGTTTTTCAAGCTTGCCAGAGTTTATGGACGGGACAATCGCGCCTCGCCATTGCGGCCGGCGTTAACGTGATGCTCGATCCCGCGTTCAACGTTTTCTACGGCAAGGCGGGGTTGTCCGCTCCCGATGGAAAATGCAAAACGTTTTCTGCGGCGGCCAACGGCATCGGTCGAGCCGAAGGCGCCGGCGTCGTCGTTCTGAAACGCCTGCAGGATGCCTTAGCGGATAGCGATCCTATCTATGCCGTGATTCGCGGCGGCGCCGTGAATCACGACGGGCGCAGCAACGGAATGACTCAGCCGAATCGCTGGGCACAGGAACAGCTGCTGCGCAGCGCCTTCGAGAATGCGCGAGTCGACGCGAAGGAATTGGAGTACATCGAATTGCACGGTACGGGCACGTTGATCGGCGATCCGATCGAAGCCAATGCCATCGGCAGCGTACTGACGGAGAGCGGCGCACGCGCCAATCCTTGTTTGGTGGGTTCCGTCAAAACGAACTTGGGGCATCTCGAAGCCGCGGCCGGCATCGCTGGCCTGATTAAATTGGCGCTCAGCGTTCATCACGGCGAGATTCCGCAGAGCCTTTGGTTCGACGCGCCCAATCCGCATATTGCCTTCGACCGCATTCCGATTCGCGTCAACACGGAGCGGACTCCGTGGCCCGGACGCGACGGCAAGCGATTGAGCGGCATTAGCTCCTTCGGTCTCGGCGGCACCAATACTCACTTGGTGGTCGAGGCTGCACCGTCTCAAAAAGGAATCAATTCCCGGCACGAGAACGCGCACTACCATCTGTTCTTAAGCGCTCGCTCGGAAACGGCGCTGAAAGAATTGGCGGGCGGATACGTCGAATTTCTCGCGACGACGTCCGATGCCGATTTAGCGATGGTGTGCAGCACCGCCATGACACGCAAAGGCGTGCATGACTATCGCCTCAGCGTATTGGGAGAAAGCGGCGCAGCCTTGATTGCCAAGCTGCGCGCCTTCATCGCCGGCGAACCGCATGTCGATGTGGTGCATGGACGTTATCGGCCGGCACATCGGCGACTCGCGATCGCACTGTCCGAGCATGAAAGCATCGATGCACGCATGGCGGCGAATTGGCTGGCGCAAATGCCCGTTGCACGCGCCGCGTGGAACGAATGCCAGCACTTGTTCTGCGAACAGGGCGTGGCTCTGCTGCCGAGCGTCGAGGAATTGGCCGCGCGAAGCGATATGCGTGCCGGCGACGAGGACTTTCGCGCCTGGCATTTTGCGCTTCAATATGCGCTTTTAAAGCAATTGCGCACCAGCGTCCGCCTTGCCGAGTCCATCAAGTGCATCAATGCCGATGGTCTAGGTCAACTTGCGGCGCTATGCATGGCGGATGCGATTTCCATCGACACGGCCATTCGCTGGATCAAGGCCGACTTATCGCCGGATTGCATAAGCGGTCCCGATTCGTCCGCCAGAGGTTATTCGATCGCGTGCGAGTGCTCGGCCGGAAAAAATCCAGCGCCTGTCGAAATCGATTGGCGTCCGTCGCGACGCTCGTTGAAAGAGCGGTTAGCCGCCGACCATGCGCACGCGGAAACGGATGTCGTTCTTATCAAATTAAATCGGCTGCCGGAGCTTGATGCGGATCGAAGCGAGGATTCGGGATGGATTGCATCTGAAGACGACTACGGGTTCCAGCGAGTCTTCGCGCGTTTGGCGCTGTGTTATCAATTGGAGTGGAGTGCGCTTGCAGACGACAACGGATTCGTTCGGTTACCAGCCTATCGCTGGCAACGCGATTCGTTCTGGCTGTCGAGAAACGTAGCGGCCGAACTCAGTACGTCGGCCACTCATTTAGGTGGCGACTTAGGCGGCAACTTGCAGCCTGCGAACGCAGCGGAAAGCGTTTCCGCCACAGTCATTGCGGGGGCCATGCGCTATGCGTTACTAGGAGCACGTCTTGAAGCGCCCACTCCGTGTTGGGATAACCGTCTCAGCACCGCGACACTTCAGTATTTGCCGGATCACCGTGTACAGAGCTTGATGGTATTGCCGGGCTCGGGATACATCGAGCTGGGTCTCGCCGTGCATCGGGAAGTGACGGCAGCGGAACGGGGCGTTTTAGAGAACGTCGAGTTCCACAAGGCGCTGGTGATCGAAGACGATCATGAACCCTTGATGCGGGTGGCTTACGATGAAACGACCCGCACCTATTCAGTTTATACGCAGCAACGGCGCACCAAGCAATGGGATTTGCATGCGCGCGGTCGATTGTCGCTGCTTCCCCCGTCAATGCCGGCGGCTGTCAATCTTGATTCGCTGAAAAGCCGATGCACGGAAGTCATCGACGGGGTGACTCACTACGCGGATATGTCCGAACGCGGCTTCGGTTACGGTCCTTACTTCCAAGGCGTGCGCCAGCTCTGGTTCAACCGAGACGGCGATGAAGTGCTCGCTTGGGTGCAAAGCGACCAGGCTCTGGGAGAGATCGGGCAGCTCGCTCGATTGCATCCCGCGATCTTCGATGCGTGCCTGCAGACGTTGCTGACGCCGCTGGGCGCCAAAGGCGACGACGAACTCTACATTCCGGTCGGCATCCGACAAGTAAAGTTATTCAGCACGCCGCAGAGCGGATTTTGGGTACACGGAATTCTTCATCAAGTGGCACGCGGCAGTGTCGAAGGCGAAGTCACGCTCTTTGCCGACGACGGGCAGGTGATCGCCGAAGCGCGCGGGGTTCGTGCTTCGGTATTGACGCAAAAGCAGAGCGACGAGTTAAAGCATCTCGATCGATGGCTCTATCAGTTTTCTTGGCAGAACCAGCCGGCCGAATTTACCGAGGGAACGGATCGCGGTCGCTGGTTGGTGTTCGCCGATTCCTACGGCACGAGCCAGGCGTTCATCGAGCAACTGAGGCTTGCGGGCGCAAACGAGATCGTCGAAGTGCTTCCGGGCACGGCGTACGAGCGATGTTCGGCCACGCAATTTCATATCAATGCGCATAGCAAGGAGGATCTGCGCCGCGTACTGCAATCGAATCCCGGCATCGCGGGCATTGTTTATCTCTGGGGAACCGACACGTCGAACGAAGAGTGTCCGCTTGCCGGGTCCATGTCGCGCGTCGTCCCGGTGGTGAATCTCCTGCAGATCCTCGCCGCCGAGTACGGCGATCGTCCGCCGTCTCTATCGGTCGTGACGCGCCGCGCGCAGTCGGTCGACGTTCATGAGCAGACCGAAGCGGTGGTGCAGTCGCCGTTGATAGGGTTGGTACGCGTCTCCGTCAACGAATATCCCAAGCAGCGCCTGCGCGCTGTCGATATCGACGCCGATGCAATCACGCTGCAAAGTCTTGCGAGAGAAGTTCTGAGCGAGAGCGTCGAAGATGAGGTCGCCTTGCGCGGCGCAGAGCGCTTCGTGCATCGAATGGTTCGCTCGTCGTCGTTCGCAACGTCGGCGCTGGACAGACAAGGCGCCGAACTGGCGCCGCAAGAGGTAGACGTGGCGCTCAAGGTGGCGGCTGTGAGCCGTATGACAGCACCGTCTAGTTCTCCGTCACCAAACCTCCCCCAAAATTCTTTAGGGGAGTGCGCGTTCGAAGGGCTCGGAACCGTCTCCCGGACAGGCAGAGAAGTGTCGCAAGTCGGCTCGGGCGACGAAGTCTACGTATGCCTATCCGGTTCGTTGGACGCGAATATCGTCGCGCCGGCATCCTGCGTCATTCCGATTGCGGCACATAATGCCGCGGCGGTCAGCGAACGCGCTGGACAAATTGCGGCCTTCGTCACGGCGTACTACGCACTGCATCGTGTTGCCCGTTTGCAGCGCGGTGAAACGCTATTCATCCACGAAGCGGCGACCTCGACGGGACTTGCAGCCATTCAAGTGGCGCAGTGGCTAGGCGCGCGCGTCTATGCGACGGCGACGGACGATCGGCAGCGCGAGCACTTGCAATCGCTTTCCTTGGCCGGCGTTATCGACGGAAGCTTGCCGGACTGCGTCGATCGAGTCGTCGATCATCTCGAGGTTCGCGGATTGGATGCGGGCGGATTGGATGTGGTATTCAACACGATCTCCGGAGAAATCGCGAGTCACGCATTCGCCGCTCTACTTCCCGGCGGACGTTTCGTCGACATTGCCAGCACGGAGAATGCGCATGCCATTGCGAACGTCGTTGCGCCGGGTTCGGCGCAGGCGAATCGCTCGGTCAGCAGCGTCGACATTCGGCAGCTCATGGCGGAGCAGCCTCGGGTTTTTGCGGAAATTCTCGACCAGGTCTGCGAACGTTTTCGTGCGGGAGACTTTGCCGGCATCCCTGAGCAGGTATTTTCCGTCGCGGAGTCTGCCGCCGCGGTGACCGCAGCGAATGCCAACGATCGAATCGGCACCGTCACAATTCGTTTCGACGCTGCAGCACATCGGCCGGCCGGATTGCAGCCAGGCTCGTTTAGGCAGGACGGCAGTTATCTCATCACCGGCGGTTGTGGCGGCTTTGGACTTGAGATTGCCGCTTGGATGGTCGAGCAGGGCGCACGTGACATTGCGCTAGTCGGCCGTCGCGGCGCACACACGATTTCGGCTCAGCAAGCGGTGGAAAAACTTCGCAAGCGCGGCGCGCGCGTGTTGGTGATCGCCGCGGATATCGGAGAGGAATCCGCCGTCGAGCGTGTCATCGCCACGATCGAGCGGGAGATGACACCGCTGCGCGGCGTCTTTCACGCCGCCGCCGCGTTGGACGACGCACCGATTGCGCAGCTCGAGCCTAAGCAAATCGAAAATGCGTTCGCCGCCAAAGCCCGGGGCGCGTGGCACTTGCATCGTCACACGTCCAGTAAGCAGCTCGACCACTTCGTTTTGTTTTCGTCCATTGCCGCCATGGTCGGCGGAGCGGGGCAAGCCTCCTATGCCATGTCCTGCATTTACTTGGATGCCTTGGCGCGGCATCGGCGCGGTCTTGGTTTGTCGGCTGTCTCCGTCAATTGGGGCGCGTTGAGCGAAGTCGGCATGGCGGCGCGCTACGGCGATGCGCAACGGCACTTGAATCGCAGCGGCGTCGGATCGTTCACCCCGCGGCAGGCCGTTAAATTATTCGGCCGAGTGCTTCATTGGAATCCCGTTGAAATAGGCGTCGCCAACATGGACTGGAAGTCGTGGGGCGAAACCTATCCTGCCTTTACAAGATCGCCGAAGTATTCGGCATTGCATGTCGCGAAGGAAACGACGGCGCAGTCCAAGAACACGGCCGTCGTGCAAGCGCTCTTGGCAATGCCGGCCGATGCGCGTTTACCGATCGTGATGCAGCACCTGACGGGACTGTTGGCAGCGACGTTGACGACGACGCCCGAAGAAATCGACTGCGGCCTATCGCTGCTTAGCTTGGGCGTCGATTCGCTCATGGCGATGGAATTTCAAGCGGCGATCGACAAGGACTTCGGCATCAAAATCCCGACGCTCGAATTAATGAAGGGCAACTCGCTCACTCAATTGGGCGAGCAACTGGCGAAAGCCATCGACGTTGCCGTCGATCCTGCCGCGTCCACCGATAGGCAGCGCGGCCCGGTCTCGCTGGATGAACTCGATATCGAAGGGGCGGAGCATTTTATCGCGAACCTGGATGCGCTCGCCGAAGACGAGATAGACCGCTTGCTTGCAACCGTAATGCCTCATGAGGAACTTCGTGTATGACGACGCAATTGATCTCGGCACCGGCGCCGACGCCGGTATCCATGCAAAGAAAACGGGATCTTCTGGCGGAGCTATTGCGCCAGAAAGCTCGCGAGCGAGTTTCCGTTGCGCCTTTGTCGTACGGGCAGAAAGCGCTGTGGTTCCTTTATCGCACCGCTCCGGACAGCGCGGCCTATCACGTTTCTTTCTCGGCGCGCATCTGCTCTACGGTCGATACGGACGCACTGCGCCGCGCGTTCCAAAAATTGGTCGACCGTCATAGCGCATTGCGCGCCACGTTCGCTCTGCAAGACGGCGAGCCGGTGCAAACCATCGCCGGCCACCGCGACGTCTGCCTTGAAATATCGGACTGCAAGGGTTTGAGCGACGAGGCTTTATACGAGCACGTCAAAGCGGGATACCAACGCCCGTTTCAACTCGATACGGAGCCCGGCTTTCGCGCGCTGCTTGCGAGCCGCGCGCCGGATGAACATGTGTTGTTGGTGACGGTACATCACATTGTCTATGACGCCTGGTCTTTATGGCTGAACATCGACGAGATAGGCCAGCTTTATGCGGCCGAAGTGAGCGGCAAGGCACTGACACGGCCGCTGTTGCAATACTCGTATCCCGACTACGTTCGACGGCAGCAGGAGATGCTGGCGGGAGCGGACGGCGAACGCCTGTGGAAGTTTTGGCAATCGGAACTCGCGGGTGATTTGCCGTTGCTCGCGTTGCCGACGGATCGCCCGCGCCCTCCGGTGCAAACGTACAACGGCGCTTCGTATCGGTTTGCGCTTGAACCTGCGGTCGCTCAGCAAATAAAAAAATTGGCGCAGGAAGAGGGTGTCACGCCGTTCATGCTGCAGCTTGCGGCATTCCAAGTGCTGCTCTATCGCTATACCGGGCAAGAAGATATTTTGATCGGCTCGCCGACCAGCGGGCGCGGCGATGCCCGGTTCTCCGACGTCGTCGGCTACTTCGTCAATCCCGTGGTGTTGCGGGCGAATCTCGGCGGCAATCCGACCTTTACGAATTTCTTGAAGACCGTTTTCAAAACGGTCGTCAATGCGCTTGAGCATCAGGACTTCCCGTTTCCGCTCCTGGTCGAACGCTTGCAACCGCGCCGCGATCCGAGTTACGCGCCGCTGTTTCAGACATCGTTCGTCTATCAAAAGCCGCAGCAAGGCGGCGCCGCCACCGATTGGTTAGGACTGAGCGGCACGGCGGGAGGGCGCTCCAAGTGGGGCGGACTCGACATGGAGTTCTTCGATCTGCCGCAGCAGGAAGGCCAATTCGACCTCGAACTCGAAGTGCTCGAGCAAGAGACGACGTTCTCATGCGTGTTCAAATACAACACGGATTTATTCGAAGTCGAAAGTATTGCGCGTCTAGCGCGAAATTTCGCGGCCTTGCTCGACGGCATCGCTGCTGCACCGCAGACGCCGGTGGATCGCTTGCCTATTTTAGATGCGGGGGAGCGCCGGAGAATTCTGGTCGACTGGAATGCCACTGCCGTCGAGTATCCGCGCTACGTCGGCGTTCATCAAATCATCGAGCAACAGGTGGGCGACACGCCGCTCGCTACTGCGCTGGTGTTCGGCGAGCAGCGCTTGAGCTATGCGGAATTCAACGAATCAGCCAATCAATTGGCGCATTGCTTGGTCGCCGCAGGCGTACGGCCGGGCTCGGTCGTCGGCGTTTGCTTGGAGCGATCGATCGATATGGTCGTGGCGTTGCATGCGATCGTCAAAGCGGGAGGCGCTTATCTGCCGCTCGATCCGGAGTATCCGAGCGACCGCATTCAGTACATGGCGGGCGACGCCGGCATTAAGTTGCTGCTTACGCACTCCGCGTTACTGGACCGCTTCACGCTGCAGGGCGTGCACGTGCTTGCACTCGACACCGAGTACTTGCGCATCGGCCGTTTTCCAAAGCACAACCCCGATGCGCCAGTGAAGACGGACGACATCGCCTATGTCATTTACACATCCGGTTCGACCGGCAAGCCGAAGGGCGTGGCCGTGCCGCACCGCGGCCTGCTGAATCGCTTGCAATGGATGCAAGCGCAATACTCTTTGGACGCAAACGACAGCGTGTTGCAAAAGACGCCGTACAGCTTCGACGTGTCCGTGTGGGAATTCTTCTGGCCGTTGATGACCGGTGCGTCGCTGGTGGTGGCCGCTCCCGGCGAGCATCGGGATAGTCGGCGTCTCGTCGAGCTGATCAATCAGCATGGCATCACGACACTGCACTTCGTCCCGTCGATGTTGCGTGCCTTCCTCAACGATCCGCAAGCAGCAAGCTGCGAATCCTTGCGTCGCGTGATCTGCAGCGGCGAAGCGCTGCCGTTCGACTTGCAACAGCTTTGTTTCGCAACGCTCAAAGAGGCGGAGCTGTACAACTTATATGGCCCGACCGAAGCCTCCATCGACGTCAGCCACTGGACTTGCCGTCGCGACGGTGTCGATACGATAGTGCCGATCGGCATTCCGATCGCCAATACCGCGCTGCATATTCTCGATGGCGCATTGAATCCGGTACCGATCGGCGTCGCGGGCGAACTGCACATCGGCGGCGTTGGCCTGGCGCGCGGTTATCTCAACAAACCGGAATTGACGGCGGAGAAATTCATTCGCAATCCCTTCAGCGACGCAGCCGACAGCCGCCTGTATAAAACCGGCGATCTTGCGCGCTATCGGGTCGACGGATCGATCGAATACCTCGGCCGATTGGATTTTCAGGTGAAGATTCGCGGTTTTCGCATCGAGCTGGGAGAGATCGAAGCAGTGCTCGCTCAATGCCCGGGCGTGAAAGCCTGCGTGGTTGTGGCGCGAGAGGAAAATTCCGACAAGCGCTTAGTGGCGTACGTGGTGGCTTATGGTGAGGCGTTGCAGGCGGCAGCACTGCGCGAGGCATTGCTTGAGCGACTGCCGGAACACATGGTGCCTTCCGTATTCGTCATGCTCGACGAGCTGCCGCTGAACTCCAACGGTAAGGTGGATCGCCGCGCGCTCCCGAAACCCGAGGCCGGCAGAAGCGATCGCAGCGTGTTCATTCCGCCGCGCGATGCCGTCGAGCACGCCGTGGTCAAGCACTGGGAAGCCGTGCTCAACGTTCAACCGATCGGCGTGCGCGATAATTTTTTCGAGCTTGGCGGTCACTCGTTGCTCGCCGTCAATCTCATGACTCGGATCGAAAAGGAGTTCGGCAAAACCCTCCCCATGGCACTTTTATTCCGCAAGCCGACGGTGGAGCAGTTGGCCGAAGTCCTGCGTGAACAAGTAACGCTGCCGGCGCCTTCGCCGCTGGTGCCCATTCAAACGGCAGGTACAGGCACGCCGTTCTTCTGCGTGGCCGGTGGCGGCGGCAGCGTGCTTTATTACTACCCGCTCGCGCAGCACATGGGTGCCGATCGGCCTTTCTATGGATTGCAAGCGCCGGGTCTCGACGGTGAGTGCGAGCCGCTGTCGCGTGTCGAAGAAATGGCTGCCACGTATATCGATGCGCTCCGTGCCGTACAGCCTCACGGTCCGTATTTTCTCGGCGGACATTGCTTCGGCGGATTGGTCGCGTTCGAAATGGCTCAGCAACTGCGCATGCAAGGTGAAACGGTTGCGCAGCTCGTCTTGATGGATGTGCCGGCACAGCGCCCGCAAAATCACCCTGAATTGCTACGCGCCGACGATAGCGTTTGGATCGTCAAGTTGGCGGGCGTAATGAAAGAATCGTCGGGCGTGGATTTGGGCATTACGACGGAAGGCCTGTCGAATCTAGATGCAATGGCGCAACTGTCTTTGCTCAAGGAGCGCATGCAAAGCGCAGGCTTTCTCCCGCCGGGCGCCGACATTGCGAAAGTACGTGGGTTGCTCCGCGTATTCGCCGCGAACAATACCGCTCACTACGAACCGCGCACGCTGCAACCGATTCCGATCACGTTGTTCCGCGCCGGGGAGTTCCATGCCGACTACGATTTTTCCGCGGCGGACGATGTCGGCTGCTCCATTGAGAATTCGACGATGGGGTGGGGCGCGTATGCGCGCGGCAACGTAGCGGTGCAGGTGGTTGCCGGCAATCACATCACGATGATGTCGGAACCGCAGATTGCGCAGTTGGGAGTCCTCGTGAAGCAGTCCCTGCTTACGGCGGAACAGCAAGCATCTCATCAAACAGAACACCGAATGGAAGAAATGGGCACGCCGACGTTCACTTCGCAACTAGTACGTTCGCTCGATGCGGCGGACGTGGACGGCGCTGTCGTGCTGCATGCAAAGGAGGTGTCGCTCGGGCTCGAATCGGCCGCGAATTAGCAAATTATTCGAATTGGGTACGCACAGCGGGTGAAGAACGCAACGCCTCGCCGTGCCGAAGAATGCGTGTTGCGATGGTTACTTAAAATTTGAGAGGAAGGGTATTGTCATGCGTAAGTTATTTGCCTTGTTTTTTTTCCTTTGCCTGGCAGGCAGCGCCTCCGCGCAGCCGTTCAGCGCAATCTGGGTTTTCGGCGGGCCGTTGGAGGACGTCGGCAACTATGCTTCGGTGAACGGCGGCACTTTGCCACCGCCGTTTTTCAACAACCGTTTCAGCGATGGTCCGCTGGCCATCGAAATTCTTGCCGGACAGCTCGGCTTCACGCTGACGCCGTCGCTGCATCGAATCGGCCCTCCGCAGGGCAATGACTTCGCTTCGGCCGACGCGCTCGCTTCAGGTCCCGATCCGAAGGACTTGCAGGGGCAAATTAACGCGTATTTCACGCTTAGCCACAACCTTGCCGATCCGAAGGCGCTCTACTACATGATCATCGGCGGCAACGAAGTGATCGCGGCAACCTACGAGCAGAACGACGCTAAATCGCTTGCTATCCTTAAGGCCGCCGTCGCGTCGAAGAAGTTGGCTGTCGAGCGCTTGGTACAGGCCGGCGCGAAAAACCTGTTCATCGACAACTTTTTCAACTTGGGCCGTACGCCGCAACTTATCAATGCAGGACTGACGACGCGCGCGACCAAGATGTCGCAGATTCACAATCGCTTGATGTGGAGCATGCTGGATCAGGCGGAACGCGATCTGGATTTCAACTTGATCCGCTTCGACGTGTATGAATTCGGCGAGAAAGTCATCGCCGCCGCCGACCGCTTGCGCATCACCAACACCACGCAATCGTGCCTAGCTCTGTTGCCGTCCGGACAGTGCGATTTCCAGCACTTTGCCTTCTTCACGGATCTCACCGTGACGGCGCGAGTGGGAGAGTTTTGGGGCTTTGCGTTGGTCGATGCCGTCGAGAAGAATTCCTTTGAACAAGCCTGCCGCAAGCGCCTGCACCTTAACCGTTGGCCGTTTCCCTTGCAGCAATTCCAGCTCGATTTGTGCCTGAAAAATCCGTCGTAAAGGCGAGTGCCTAAGGCAGTAGAAAGCAGAAAAAACGAACGTCTAACTACTATGAAGAGGATTATATGAGTGTTACAAACAAGCGCAGCTCTAAGGCTGCACGCATTAAGACCGCAATAGGATCGATGTCCATCGCGATGACGTCGCTGTGGGGTTTGCAAGCCGCCGCTCATGACGGTGGGTTCAACCGGCCGGATTTCTGGCGTCGCCTACAAGGCGACTATGGATTGACGGCGCAGCAAAGCTGCGTTCGCACTCCCTTTCAATTGCCGGGTGCGGCGGGGTTCGATCGTACGACCGGCCAATTGCTGACGACCGCGACCGTGGCCGATGCGGCGGGTTCGGGCATCATGCACTTCGATCGCGATGGCACCGTCGACGTCGAAGTGCTGGGCATCGAACTCGAGACCAACAAGGTGCAGCCTGGCGACGTTCCGGTGTCGTCCGGAATTCAATACGCCTGCAAGGGCACCTATACCGTGACTTCGGATAGCCGAATCTCGGTGAGCTTCCCTGCCTGCAACGTCAGCCCCCCTCGGCCGGGCCTTACCGTCACCGTGGGACCCTTGGAGTTGCAAGGTTTCGTCGGCCGCGGCAGGGAAGGAATGGTATTGAGCGCTGTCAAAGGCAACGTCGAAACCGTGAGCATTGCCGCCGGCGGAAACGTGGTGAGCCAACGCGAAAGAATTTGCGTAGGGTCTTACTCGCTTGAGAAAATCGGTGGCGGCGATTGATCGCAATCGATTGAATTAGTGTAAAGGCAATGATTTCCCGGCCGGAACTCCCGGCCGGGAGATTCTATTAAGTAGTCGTCAATCTTCCACGCATTGTTGAGTGCCGTTCCATGTTCAAGTCATTGATCGCCCATTATTCCACAGCCGTCGTACGCTACCGGTGGGCCGTTTTGGCGGTCACCGTGCTGCTCACCGCCTTTCTGGTCTCGCGGATCGGCGTGCTCAAGCTCAACAACGACCCGGACATTTGGGCGCCGCAAAATCACGAGTTCACCAAGACTACGCGTGAACTCGAGTCCATCTTCGGCGGTCGCAACATTACGGTGATCGGCATCGTCGCCAAAGAAGGCGACATTTACGATGCGCACATTCTCCGCAAGGTTCGTAACATTCAAGCGGCGATCGAAGCACTGCCGGAAGCCGTCAAGCAAAACACGGTTAGTCTCGCCGCACGGCGTGTCAAGGATATCGAAGGTACGGAAGACGGGATGAACGCCCGCGAAATGCTGGAGCCTCTGCCGCGCACGGCGGAGGAATTCGAGCAGCTTAAAAAGGCGATCGCCCGAAATCCGGTTTATATCGACGCGTTGGTTTCTCCGGACGGTAAGGCCGCTGCGGTCATCGCCGACTTTAAAATCGCGGGACAGAATGCAGCCTACGCGCCACTGTACGAAAAAATCCGCGCCATCGCCGACAAGGAGCAAGACGAGAGCGCCGATATTTTGCTCGGCGGTCAACCCGTGAACGCAGCGCATCTCGAGTTTGCGATGCAGAAGATGCCGCTATATTTCGGCATTGCGTTTCTCATCATCTTGACCGTTCAGTTTTTTGCGTTCCGCAGCGTGCAGGGCATGTTCCTGCCGATGCTTACCGGCATTCTTGCGGTGCTGTGGGGGCTTGGCGTCATGTCGATGGTCGGGTTGCAGATGGATGCGCTCAACACCACGACGCCGATTCTGATCATGGCAGCGGCGACCGGCCATGCAGTGCAAATCCTTAAACGATACTACGAAGAACTGGCGCGTATCACGGCCGGCGGAGTGACGGATCGGCAACGCGCCAATCATGCCGCGCTTAGCGCGTCGTTAATGC
>CAZQYC010000012.1:44417-59633 GCA_964597495.1 uncultured Steroidobacteraceae bacterium
GGAGTGACGGATCGGCAACGCGCCAATCATGCCGCGCTTAGCGCGTCGTTAATGCAGGTTGCGCCCGTGATGCTGACCGCGGGTTCCATTGCCGCCATTGCTTTCTTCTCGCTCTTGGCATCGGACGTGCGGATGATTCGTAATTTCGGTCTCCTGGCGGGCTGCGGAATCGTGGCGGCGATCATCGTTGAACTTACGCTGATTCCCGCACTGCGGGCCGTGTTGCCGGTGCGTTCGATTCCATCGCGTCGGCAAGGTCTGATCGATTCGCTCTTGGCGCGGATGGGCGTGCTGCTAACCGCGCCGAAGACAGCGCGTGCGATCATCCTCGTGGCGGTGGTCTTCATCGTGGCGGTATCGAGCGGTGTCCTGCGCCTTATCGCGGACAATAGTTTCAAGCAGTACTTTCCGGCCGACAGCGTCGTACGCCAGGCGGATGCGCGCTTGAATCAAGCGTTCGGCGGCACGGACTCGGTCGCATTCATGGTGCGCGGCGAGAGTCAAGACAGCATCAAGGACGCGCGCGTGCTAAATGCGATGGCCAAGCTGCAGCATTTTTTGGAGTCGCAGCCGTACGTGGGCAAGACGCAATCGCTGGCCGATCTCGTCAAGCGCATGAATCAATCGATGCACGCCGAAGATCCCGCTTACAACGCCATTCCTTCCGATTCCAACCTCATCTCGCAGTACTTGCTGCTCTATTCGCTCTCGGGCGATCCGCAGGACTTCGACACCCTGGTCGACAACGACTATCGGCGCGCGGTGGTCTGGGCTTATCTGAAAACCGACAGCACAACCTACGTGAAAGAGCTTTACGAAAAATGCCGGCAGCTCATCGCCGCCGAATTTCCGCCCGGCATATCGGTGAGCATTGGCGGCAGCGTGCCGCAGACCATGGCTTCCAACGAAGCCCTGGTGGCCACCAAAGCCGCCAATATCGTGCAAATGGCCGTCGTAGTGTTCGCGCTGGCTGCTTTGGCGTTTCGCTCGCTGGTCGCGGGATTGTTGGTCGTGGTTCCGCTGGCAGCAATTGTCTCGATGAACCTCGGGCTCATGGGTTGGTTCGGCGTTCCCTTGGACATGGGCACCGCATCCATCACGGCCATGGTGATGGGAATCGGCGCCGACTACGAGATCTACATGTTATTTCGTTTGCGCGAAGAATATAGCCGCTATGGCGATCTCAATCGCGCACTGCAAGCCTCCTTGTTGACATCCGGCAAGGCCGTGCTGTTCGTGGCGTTGTCCATCGCAGGCGGCTACTCGGCCTTGCTGATTTCCGATTTCCGTTTCTATCCGCGCCTCGGTTCCACCATGATGATGACGATGGCGATCAGCGCCGTGTTGTCGCTATTGCTGTTGCGCGCGCTGGTCGCGATGCTTAAACCGCGGTTTATCGTCGGGTCACCGGCCAATCAAACGACGACCGTCGCTCAACCGTCTTGAGGAGTCATTCATGAAGTTCACGACATTCCGCCATTTTGGTCTCTGCATCGCTGTCTTGGCGGCGGCCTCGGCATGGGCGAAATCCGAGTCCGCGGCGGAGATCATGAATCGAAATTTAGTGGCCACTAAGGTGAGCGGCTTCAGCGGCGAAGTCACGATGAATCTGGTCAACGCACGCGGCGAACAGCGCGTGCGGAAAATGATCGTGCGCTCCAAGCTTCGGGACAACGGCTTGGATTCCGCGGTGATGACCCGCTTTGCACAACCGGCAGATATTCGCGGAACCGGATTCCTGCAAATCGAAAATCGCGCCGCGGACGACGACATCTGGGTCTACTTGCCGGGCCTGAAGAAGACTCGTCGCTTGGCGGCAAACAGCAAGCGCGACAGCTTCTTCGGCACCGATTTTTCGAACGGCGACATTCTCTTGCCGGCCGTGGACAAGTACAAACACGAATTGCTGCGTAACGAGAGCGTTGACGGCAACGATTGCTACGTCATCGAGTCGACGCCGAACGACGAAAAGACTCGCGCGGATACCGGTTACAGCCGACGAATCACCTGGGTCGACGCAAAAAATTACGTGGAGCGGCGTGTCGAGTACTATGACCTTGGCAACGCGCTTCTCAAGACGCAGCTCGCCACCGACATCCGCGAGGTGGAGCCCGGCAAGCAGCGCTTCATGCCCATGTCACGGGAAATGGTCAACCATTCGACGAATCACAAGACGCTGTATCGATTCGATAGCTTTGCAATCGATACGGCTTTGAAGGACGGGGAGTTCAACACGCGTAATCTTGAAAGAGAATAGCGATCTTGAGGAAGAGTGGTTGATGCGCGTATTGAATGACACTAAGTTAAGCCTCTTTTTGCGACGTTTCTTGTTCCCTCTCCCCTTGCGGGAGAGGGTTAGGGAGAGGAGGGCTGAAACAAAGTGTTCGCGCATCACGTAAATTTCACACCCTCTCCCCATCCCTCTCCCGTCAAGGGAGAGGGGGCCGGAAACAGAAACATCGATCCTTGTATTTAGTGCCATTCATGCGCGTATTTGTTGCTTTAGCATTTCTGTATTCAATTTCAGGAGCGATCGACGCGCAGGCGGAAACGGGCGCGACGGAGATGTCCGGCTGGGGGCGGCTCGATTATTTCAGCTCTTCGCGAACGCTCGATACGGATACTCACTTTCTGTCGGCCGCTGCCGCCCTCAAGCTCGAACATGCGATCGCCGACGATCAACGTTTGAAATTCGAGGCGTGGTTGCGCAGCGAAGATTTGACCCGTTCGCCGACGACGACTATTCGCTGGATAAATGCCTATTGGCTTGCCGAAACCGAGCGCGTCGACGTGCGCATCGGGCAGCAAGCGATCCGCTGGGGAAAAGCGGACGGCATCAATCCCACGGACTTCTTCACGCCCAACGACTACACGACGCTGCTGCCTTTGGAAGACGATCGTTATCTGTCGGTGCCGGCCGTGCGTACGGACGTGCACATCACGGATACCGACAGCATGGTGCTAGTCGCCGAACCCGATTTCACGCCGACTCGGTTGCCATGGCCGAGTGACTCGCCTGTTCAAGTGATCGATGACGAACCGTCGGGATGGCGACAACCGCAACTCGGAGTGCGCTGGCTGCACACCGCCGAAAATCTCGATTGGTCGCTGTCGGGATTCCACGGATTTACGACTTTGCCGGTACTGAATTCCTTGACGACGGTCGGTGCTCAGTACTCCCGTTACTACCCGCGCATGCTTGGGTTCGGCGCCGACGTGGCGCGCAACTTCGGCAAGGTTGGTTTTCGCGCGGAACTTGCGTACTCGGAGTATTCAGGCATGGACGATCGACAAACCGTGGCGGCGAATTATTTTCTCGTGTCCGGCGTCGATCGTTCTTTCGGCGACGTGAACGTCAACGTTCAGGCGTTATTGCGATACGTGCCCGATTATCGGAGCACGCTTGCAGCCACGACGCCGCAGCAACAATTCGCCGCCATTCAAAACGCCATCGTATACGGCCAGCAAAATCGGGTCGGCTATGGAATGACGACCCGGATCGGCTCTTCGTGGCTGAATCAAACCTTGTCGGCGGAGCTTTTGGTGGTCGCGCAATTCGATCCCGGCAATGCGCTGATCAGGCCCTTGATTACCTATGCGCTGTCGGATCGTTACAAGGTGCGGCTCGGCGGCGAATACTACTGCGGCCCTCAGTTAAGCTTCTTTGGCTCGCTGAAGCAGAACCGCACCGTATTTGCCGAAGCGCAAGTATTCTATTAGGCGGTCCGCTCCGCCTTGCGTAAATCGCTTGCCAAGTGCTTGGCGGCAAGCAAATAGTGCACGATTGCCCAGCCATTGACGAGCAGCACGACGTTAAGCCCGAAGCGCGTCGCATGAGCGAGCGTTTGTCGGCACGCGTTCGCGATTTCGATCGCAGCATCCGGCGCGGCGCGTCCGCCCGGGCACGTCGACAAGAAATCGCCCATGCCGAGCTGCGCAAATTGATATTGACCGGCTAAATCGATCACCCAGCCCGAAAAAAACGGTCCCGGTCCCAACCCGCCGAAATTGATCGACATCAATATCAGTGCCGACGCCGTGGCGCGCGTGTACGGCGGCATGATGCGATAAACGGCGCCGAAGGTGGGCGCGATATAGGCATTCATAAAAAGGCCGCCCAGCACCAAAAATCCAATGGCGACGTGCCAGCTCGGCACGTTAAACATGAGCATGTACGCCGGCGTGCCGACGCCGAGCCCGATTGCCGGTAAGTATCCATACCAGCGAACGTTGCGCTGCGCCGTGGCATCGGCCAGCACGCCGGCCATCACCGTACTGACGCCTTGCGAAAGACCTCCGGCCAGTCCGAATACCACGCCGACGACGGCGATGCTCAAACCGAATTGACGTAAAAAATACTGTTGCGAGAAGGCGAAACTGCCTCCGATCGCAAAGGCGGAAAGCGTGATGGCGATGACGAAGTGCACGATCGACCGATGCGCGAGCATGGTGCGTGCAACGGACAGCAACGAGTTCGAGCTCTCATCGCGGGCTTGATGGGCGAGTCTATCGATGTGATCTGCTTGACCGCGCGGCGGCTCGCGGATCACGAGCTTGATGGTCAGCGCCAACAATATTCCAGGCAATCCCACGATGAAAAACGCTTGTCGCCAGCTTAAATATTCCGCGATGAGACCGCCGGTGATCACGCCGATCATCGTTCCGATCGGTACGCCCAGTGCGTACAGGGACAGTGCGGTCGCGCGTTTTTCCGCCGGCACATAGTCGGTGATTAACGAATGCGCCGGCGGAGTGCATCCGGCCTCGCCGATTCCGACGCCTATGCGCGCCACCAATAGCTGCAGGAAGTTCTGCGCCATCCCGCATGCCATCGTAAGTCCGGACCATAGCAGCATGCAGACGGAAATGATGGAGACGCGACTACGGCGTTCGGCGAGCCGCGCAATCGGCACGCCGGCAAAGGTGTACAGAACCACGAAGGCGAATCCTTGCAGCAGCCCGACTTGTTTATCGGATATTTTTAAATCCAGCTTGATCGCCTCGGACAAGGTCGAGACGATGGTGCGATCGATAAAATTGACGACGTAGGCACAGACCAGCAAGGTCAGCACCAGATTCACGTAGCCCCGCGATGGGGGCTGATCGTTGTGCGGTTGCATCGTTATCGCGTTTCCCCAGTCGAAATTATTCTTAAAATTGCAAGCGAGGATAGTCGCCTGGCACCGGCCTATCGTCGGGCCGTGACAATAGCCGGTTTGGTGCACCGGTGCTTGAGAAGTTACGAGCTGGAATGCGTTGCTTCGAGTTGAACGCGGCGGATTTCGACCGACTGCCGAATCCCGTTTTCTCGCGCCGTTGCGCGAGGACTAGTTGGACGATCAGTTGCGTTGCGACGCCCGCGGCATTTCATGCGAAATAGCGCGATGCAGTAATTGCGAATCGCGCGAGGGCTCGGCGTTCAGTTCGGCCGCGAGTACGCGCTCGCAGCGCCGATAGGCGGCAACCGCTTCCGCGAAACGCTCGAGCCGCTGGTAGCACTGCATGACCAGCCGATAGAGTTCCTCGGCGGTGGGATCGGCCTCGATGCCTTGCTGATAGAGCGACAGGGCGTCTTCCCACTGTTCCAAGCTTTCGTATTGTTTGCCGTAGTGAACCACGGCCCGTAAGAATTTCGATCGCAGCCGTTCCCGTTGTCCGACCGCGCGCGTGCTGTCGTCGTTGGGCAAGAACGAACCTTGATAAAGCTCGATCAGGCGGCGCGGCGTCGCGCTGGCCGCGGTCACGGCTTCCAAGTGATCGGCAAGGTATTCGAAGGTCCACGCGTCCAGCCAGCAGCATTCCGGGTTTAGCGAGAGCAATCCCATGTGCTTGAGGATGCATTTCTCGCCTAGGAGGCGCCGCAGCCGATGTACCGTGGTTTCGAGTGCGGTCTTCGCCATGTCGCCGTCGCTGTCCGGCCATAGCACGGTGGCGACGGTCGCGAAACTGACGTCCCGACCGCCGTAGGTCACCAGCACGCGCAGTAATTCAAGCGGTTTGAGCTGGGCCTTGCCGCCGAAATGAAGCGGCGCGCCGTCTTTCACCATGACGAATCGGCCGAGCGTATAAAGGCGCAATGACCAGGGCCATTTCTCGCTGAACCGATCCGGCGGTTGCAGGCGCATCTTCACGATCATGGAAGACACGTAATCAGAATGGATTCCGGCGTTCAGCGCCATTGCATACAGCGCCGCGCTGTCTTCGCGGCGACACCATCTCGACGTACAGATGTTCATTTCGTGCGCCAGTTCCAGCGAAGCGCGCAATACGGTCAATGCGTTTTCGAAGTCGCCGCGCCGCTTAAGAAGATGCGCCCGCACGTGCAGGCAATAGCACTCGAATAATTTCCCGCCGCCGCGCTGCGCCATGGCGTGAGCTTGATCTACGATGGACAGGGCTTCGTCGACACGCTGCAATTGTCCGAGCGCACAGGCTTCGCACAACATGGCATAGATTGTCCCTAGAACGAAACTCGCGTTGGTCGATGCTTGCCGGGCGCGCTGCGCGTCATCCAGCGCACCCGCCGGATTGCCTTCCTGCAGCAGCAGCATCGAGCTATACAAGTAGTAGAAAGGACTGGCCGCTTGATAGGGCTCCATTTTCGAGGCCAGGCGCTGCAGCATGCCGCGCGCCGCCTCCAAGTTCCCGACGCGAATTTGTCCAGAAATTCCGTAAGCGAGCAATTGCGTGTCGACGGCGTGCACGCCGATGGAGTCACCGAGAGCGAGACCCGCCTGTATCGCATTTGCGGATTCGTCTATCGATCCGGTGTTGTGATTGTATATTCCCCGCATCAACAGCCAGATGACGCGCTCTATGCGCGGCAACGCGGGCTGTGAGGCGACGAGCTCGAACGTTTCCAATAGTTCCCGCACGCGGCCGATCTGGCCTCGCCAGCTGTAATACGAGATCAAGATGGTTGCCTGCCAAAGCTTTCTGCGCGTATCGGTCTCCTCCTGGAAAAGCGCTTCGGCGCGTTCGCCTAAGGCGATGAAGTCCGGGTGTTCCGGGCAGGTGAGGCGTACGGCTTCGAGGTACTTGAAAAGACTAAGCGATTCACTGGTTGGATCGCTCGGCGTGCGTCCTTGTGCCAGGGACGAATAGCGTTCTATCCATGCGCGCATCGGGGTGAGGTCCCGGCTTTCCAATACGAAGCTCTCCATGATGCCGATCCACACATAGTGCAGCGGCGAAGAATCCGCGCCGGTTTCGAATTGCGCGAACGCGCGTTCGAACAATGAGCGCGCTTGCGCCGGAGCGAGGGGCAAGAGGCACGTGCCCTGAAGATAGAGCAACCAAGCGTCCGCTTCGCGCAGCTCGTTGGGGAAGCGTTCGACGATCGTCTGCAGTGTCTGTGTCCTGCCTTGGTCCAGGTAGGCTCGGAAGCTTCGCAGGAGCAATTCGCGCGCTGCTTCCCAGAATTCCTCTTGTTGCAAGAGATCGATGGCGGCTTCGGTTTCGCCGGCATCGGCGAGCAGGCGGGCGCTCCGTACTTTAAGTTCGCGCAATGCTTCCTTCGTCAACACTTGCTTGGCGTGATTGACGAGGAATGCGCGAAACAAGGGATGGTATTCGTAACTGCCGGAGGCGCGTTGCACCGTAAAATAACCGCGCCGAGCCAGCTCGTTCAGCAATGCGCCGCCGTCGTCGCGTCCGGAAATTTCACGCACCAAGGGTTCGGTGATTTCGGCGAGGAATGCCGTTTTAATCAGAATCTTCTGCTCTGCCTCGGTTCGATGCCGGAATATTTCATTGGCGAAATAATCGAAGACGACATGATCGTGCGCGAGCGCCGCCGCGTCGGTCGGTTCGCCGTTGAGCGCCGTCACCGATTCGGTCAGCAGCACGATGCCGGCAACCCACCCCTGGGTGCGCCGATGCAGTGTCTGCGCAAGGTGTTCCGGCACGCCTGCCGTGGTAGTGCGGACCGTAATAAGCTTGGCCGTTTCCTCTTCGGTTAGCCGCAAGTCATCGGCGGATAGAAGCGCAATGCGTTCCGAGGCGCGCAGTCGCGCAAACGCGCCATGGGGCCCCTCGCGGCTAATGACGAACACCCGAACATCCGCGGGAATCTCGTCGAAGCCTTGTTGAATGACCTCATGAGTGCTCGCGGTGGCGTCTACTAGGTGGTAGTCGTCGAGCACCAATACGCTGGGTCGCGCCAGACGCGCGAACAATTCGCGGAAAAAGTTGTGCGTGAAACTAGCCAATCCTTTTTTATATTCGTCGGTGAGCAGCGATAGGGGCTGCGGCGACGGTGTGCCCACGAGGCGAGCGGCCCAACTCATGTAGTAAAAGAACGAGGCAACGTCACTATCGCTGGGATCCATTTGATACCAGAGGGGACGGCTCTGCTGCTCTTCCAGATAACTTGCGATCAACGAGGTTTTACCCGAGCCCGGCGGGGCGACGATCCAGGTGATGGGTCGCGTGCGTGCCGCGTCCAGCAGAGCAAAGAGGCGCGGACGGGCAATTACGCCGGACAGCACGGGGCGTGCAATTTTTGCCGGCGCGATTTCGCCGGTACGAACGGCGCGACTGGAAGAGTTGCTGGCCATCAAGTTACCTCGACAATCTCACTCTGCTTTCCCCATACCTAGCGATCTAGACACGTCATTCATCTCAGCCAGGACATGCCCTGTCGCGAAACTACCGGTATTCCCCGAATGTGGCGGATGGAGAGCGGGTGGACGCCGCATCGTCTAAATTCTTGGAATCGATCTCCGTGGCGTAGTTAATAAACGGTAGCTCGGCCGTGTCAAGAGATTCCTAACGTACATAGCTCACTACATAATCACGATGGGAATGCGACAGCTTAATTAGGGTGAAAAATTAAAAACATACAGCACCGGCTGAAATATTTTCGGCCTGGATTTGCCGTGAGAAAAAGCAAGGCGGAGCTTGGATATCTTCTCAATTGGATTTTGCATCGCAGCAAATGCGCTCCGTCGTCAAGTTAAGCGCGCTATCGCTCGCTCTTGCAGCGAGCGTTGGGAAGAACGAATGCTTTGCAGTGTCGGAGGTGTTTCGTCGACGCGGTCTCCTAAGCACGAGTTTGTGGCAGCGGGCCCGGCGCGGCGGGATGGAGTTGACGCGAGTTGCCGTTCGCACTGAAAGATGTCATGAATCCGTATATCCTTCTCGCGTACCGTTTCGCCGGCGATATTTAAATGCTTGCGACAGTACCGCAGAATTTCAGATGCCCGATATCGCTTTACACTTGAGTATTCTCTCCAGGGAGGAATTCGTGAAAGGGAGTGATTGCCCATTTGCGGTGGTCTAAATCGCAGACTTAAATATTGAGCAAGAGGATAAAAATGTTGAGAGCTTCTTCCAAGGTGTTGAACCTATGCATGATTGCGGTCGCCATCGGTTTATCCGGCGGCAACCTCTCGTTGGCACAGTCTTCGGCGACGGTGCCTGCACCAGGACCGAACGCGTCGTCACGGAGTGCAGAAGATGAGAAAGTGCTCTATGCCTTCGGCGCGTCGTTGGCGAACGGCTTGCGCGACTTCGTGCTGTCCCCGGAAGAGCGGAAATTGGTGCAGGCTGCCTTTGCTGAAATCGTGAACGGGGGAAAGCCGCGGGTGGACGTGGCAGAGTACATGCCGAAGGTGCGTGAGCTTTACGCGGAGCGGCAGAAAAAAGTGGCGGAAGGGGAAAAAACCGCCGGTGCGGCCTATGCCGCCAAGGCGCTCAAAGAGCCGAATACGGAGAAACGTGAGAGCGGGCTTGTCATTCGCACGGTTCAAGCTGGCAAGGGCAAGAAGCCCACGCAAAACGACACGGTAAAAGTGAACTACACGGCGATGCTGGTGGATGGCACGGTGTTCGCCAGCAGCGAAAAGGATCGCAAGCCGGTGGAACTGCCGATAACCACGTTGCTCCCTTGTTGGAATGAAGCGCTGAGTCGCATGCAGGTGGGCGGCAAGAGCCGAGCGATCTGTCCGTCGGATCTTGCCTATGGAGATAGCGGCGCACCTCCGGCGGTGAAGCCCGGCGCGACATTGATTTACGACTTGGAATTGCTCGACGTCATTTCGCCGCCGCCGGAACCAAAGCCGGAACCCAGCAAGTAAGCAAAATAAAACCAAAAATAGATCAGGGCAAGAAACGCCGAGCGGTAAATCTCAATTGAATCCTCTCGGCGTAGGCAGTTAAGCCGGCCTGCGTAGATCCCACCCACCTAGACAGTGTGGCTAGACTGTCTGGGCTGCGCAGGCAACTTTGGCGTGCGATGTTGCGCTCTTCTTCCTGAGTCGAATTGTGCAATCCGTTGCATCGACCCAATACATCAGTCCAGTGCATCGGCCCAATCCATCGACGTGAGCAACTCGTTTTGCGAAATCGTCCAGAGCGAGCTGCCAAAAAGTAGGCAACCCTCTTAAACGCTCGTTTTAAAACTCGAGCTCCGAGCGTTTCCTTTTTACCTCGCTGTAAATAATCTGTATGCCCTCATGGTGTAGCGTTTCGCCACGGCTCCATTCACGCAAGCACTAACGACAACGCACGCGGGATGGCGCCGCATTATTTTTTAATTAAATGTCGCTTTAGCATTTTCTCTCGAGGGGTGGAACTTCATGAATAGACTGACTGCTGGTCTGTGCCTGGCTGCTTTTGCAAGCCTCGGCACGCAGGCAACAGCCCAAACTGTTGTCACACTGACGCCGACGGCGGATACCTATACGGAACAAGGTCAGCCGACGGTGAACTTCGGCACGGCGACCACCGTGCTGGTTCGCCGCGATCCTGCCGGCACGCTCACACGCGGCGGCTATTTTCAATTCGATTTGTCCGGGTTGCCGGCCGGCACGATTACTTCGGCCGTGTTGCGTCTCTTCGGTTCGCAAGACCAGGGTGGTGCCGGGATTGCGATTAAATCGCACGGCGGCACGGCGACGAGCCCCTGGGGTGAGACCGCACTGACGTACAACAATTCGCTGACGCTAACGGGCGTCGATTTCAACAGCGCATCGTTGGCTACGGTTACCGTATCGCCACCCCCAGCGGTGTATTACAGCTGGAACGTGACTTCGTACGTGGCCGGCCGCCGCAGCGTGGGTCATGCGACCATCGGCGTGGGTTACACGACGACCGATACGTATCGGTCGACGTTCAATTCGCGGCAAGCGACGACCAACCGGCCGCAGCTGGTGGTCACGATCGGCAGTGCTCCGCCGCCGCCGCCGCCTCCTCCCCCACCACCACCTCCTCCGACTCAATTGGCCGGTTCATGCCCGGGCACGTACGTGATGACGGCGGGGAATGGCACGAAGACGGGTTTCCCACAGAACGGGGTGAACCGCGCCTTCACGTTGAACCTGCCGACCAACGTGAGCACGCCGCGCCCAGTATGGGTGCCGCTGACCGGCTCGGTGGAATCCACCAATGAAAACTTGGATGCCCGCGGCGGTAACCGTGCGATGACTTCGGAAGGCTTCATCGTGATCGGTCCGGTGCGTCGCTGCGCTGGCCAAGACCCGAACGGTGCCGGCACGAGCGTGAGTGGCGGTTCCTGCAATCAAGCCGGCACGGGCGGCTGGACGTGGAATCCGTGGAACGAAGGCCGCGTGTTCGGTACGGCGGGCGACGTGTGGAAGACCAACGAAGGCGACGACTCGCGCTTCTTGGAAGCCATCGTTCGCTGCGTGGCGAAGACCTATCCGGTCGACTCGCGTCGTATTTTCGTCGGCGGTATTTCTTCCGGCGGCACGATGACCAACCGCGCGCTGACGTTCAACTCGGACTTCTGGGCGGGCGGTGAGCCGATCTCCGGTGAGTGGTACGTGACGCAAGACAACGGCAACGCGTACACCGGCGGCGTCAGCGAATTCGAATCGCGTCGTGCGGCGGTTGCGGCGAACCCGACCAAGATCTTCCAAGGTCGCGTGGGTCCGTATCCGCTGTTCAATACGCTCGGCAACACCACGCAGTTGTCGCCGATGATCGTGATCACGCTGTGGGGCGGCGTGAACGACCTTTGGAGCTGCCCGCCGCTGTGCTCGGACTACCGTCCGACCACACAAGCGGCTTCGAACTACTTCGCTGCGCAACCGAACGTGGTGCACGTGGCGTGTTCGAGCCATCACGGTCACCAGTGGCCGACCTTCCAACGCGATGCGTGGAACCGCTGGGTGCTGCGCACCTTGGCCTCGCATCCCAAAGGCACGGCGAAGTCTGCGTTCGTGTTGCCCGCCTTGGGCGGCTTGTCCACGGACTATAGCTGCCGCATAGGTCGTTTCACCGATCACTATTGATCGATGAGTCATGACGGAGAGGAGTTGCTCGTTACGAGCAACTCCTCCGAGACAGAAAAAGACTTTCGGCCCCAAGAGGCGTTCGCTAAAACCGGATGTTTCTTGGGCGGCCGGAAAAAATTAAGACGATGCAAATTAAAATTTAACTGAGCTACGCCGAATGACGCTGTGTTTAAGCGCGTCGTTTGACTGCCTCGAGTTTATTTTGGAGAAAGCACATATGAGCAGATTGATGAGCAAAGCCGCTGCCGGCCTGTGCCTCGCCGTTTTAGGCGGCATGGGCGGTCAGGCGTTGGCGCAAACGGTGGTTACTCTTACGCCGACGGCGGACACCTACACCGAGCAAGGTCAGCCCACGGTCAACTTCGGCACTTCGACCACGGTGTTGATTCGCCGCGATCCCGCCGGCACGCTGACGCGTGGCGGCTATTTTCAGTTCGATTTGTCCGGTTTGCCGGCCGGTACGATTAGTTCGGCGGTATTGCGCCTCTACGGTTCGCAAGACACCGGCGGTGCAGGCATCACGCTGAAGTCGCACGGCGGCACGGCGACCAGTCCGTGGAGCGAGACAGCGGTGAATTACAACAATTCGCTGACGCTAACGGCCGTGGATTTCAGCAGCACATCGCTGGCCACGGTTACCGTATCGCCGCCGCCGGCGGCGTGGTACAGCTGGAACGTGACTTCGTATATTGCCTCGCGGCGTACGGCAGGTCATGCAACGGTGGGTGTGGGTTATACGACGACGGACACGTACCGTTCGACGTTCAACTCGAAGGAAGCAACGACCAACCGGCCGCAGCTGGTGGTGACGATCGGCGGTTCTCCGCCGCCTCCGCCTCCGCCGCCCCCACCGCCGCCTCCGGCACCGAATTGGCCGATGTTCGGTCATGATTATTTGAACACGCGTACCTCCACCGACACCGGCATCAGCACGGCGAACGTGGGATCGCTGGCAGTCCGTTGGCGTAACACCGGAGGCGGCATCACCTCGACGCCGACCATCGTGGACGGCGTGGCGTACGTGTCCGATTTCCAAGGCTTCGTGAAAGCGATTCGCTTGTCGGACAACGTGACGCTGTGGAGCGTGCGGCCGAACACCAATCTGCCGATGATGTCGCCGTCGACCTTCGTGACGGCCGACACCGTGTATTGCGCGGGCAACCGCGGGTTTGTGTACGCGCTTAATCGCTCGAACGGTGCGATCAAGTGGTCCACCCAGATCGAATCGACGCCGAACTCGCGCGTGTCGTCCTCGCCGATCGTGGTGGGCAACATCCTGATCGTCGGCTCGGGTTCGTATCAAGTGTTCGTCCCGGCGACGCCGATATTCCGTGGCAAAGTATCGTTCTTGAACGCGACCACCGGTGCCTCGCTGGGCTACACCACCAACATGTGCCCCACGGGCACGTGCGGTGGCGGTATCTCGGTGTGGTCGACGGCGGCCGTCGATACCGCGACGCGCACGGGCTACATCGGCACGGGTCAGGCGTACGCATCGCCAGCGGGTCCGTATTCGGATTCGCTCGTGGCATTCAACATCGATACGGGCGCAATCCGATGGAACTACCAGTTCACCGCGAATGACGTGTACACCATCAACACCGGCTCGTTGGATCGCGACGTCGGCGCGGCGCCGAATTTGTTCACGGCGACCATCGGCGGCGTATCGCGTCAGTTGGTGGGCGTGGGTGACAAGGGCGGTCGCTATGCCGCCTTCGATCGCGCTACGGGTCAACGCATGTGGATCACCACCATCGGCAATGCGAGCCCGATCGGCGGCATGATGCATTCGGCCGCTTACAGCAACAACGGTATCTTCGTCGTCAACAACAGCGCGACGGTTGGCGGGACTCGTAACGATCCCGTTCCTTCCTCGGCCGTGGCTCGTCGATTGAATGCGGCAACGGGCGCCATTGAATGGAGCACCAACCTGTCGGCTGGTGGCTTCGGCGGCGTCAGCATCGCGAATGGATTGATGTACTTCACCACCTGGAACGGCGTTCTCTGGGTGTTGAATACCTCCACGGGCGCGGTCGTCAAGACCGTGCAAGCTTCACCCAGCACGGGCGTCTACGTTCCCGCTCCGACGGACGGTTTCCCGAACGGTTCGGCGAGCGGACCCACGGTGTACAACGGACGCGTGTACGTGGGCTACGGCTGGACGTGGGTGTTGAACATCAATGGCGGCTTGGCGGCCATTGGACCGTAACGGAGTGCTTACTGATTTCTAAGAGATGAGGTCGTAGATCTCTTCTTCGAAGAAATTATCGAGCTTTGTTTGATCACCACGTTTGATCACGGCGGTCGCTGTCGGTTTATCCGGCAGCGACCGTTTTCGTAAGCGCAGTTCGCGATGAAAATATCCTTCGTCGTTGGGTGCGGAGAGTCGAGTGCTGTACGTCTTGGCGCGTTGCCGGATAGCTTGCCGATTTTCCGTTATCTCTAAAACTTATCTCCAAGAAGAATAAATTCCGGAAGAAGGAAGTCCCTAACGTGTCCGGCCTTTACGGACGTGATGCGCGAAACCTTCGCGCTTGATGACCGGTTTGCTGTTCTCCCTGTTATCTTTGCGGCGCCAGCGAAAAAGGCTACTAAGGTTTCAAGATAAACTTGACGGGATTTCCCTGAAGGGAATTTCCAGTTAATCGCTTACTGGTTTCGCGTCAAACGCCTACGGACTCCATGCAATCTGTAAAGAATCCGTATGTGGGCAGGGCGTAGAGTCCGACGCCCTTGACGCGACCGTGTCGCCCGCGCTCGCGAAAGATCGTTGCTTAATTTTTCTTTCATTTTCTGATTGCGCTCTTCTAAACGTTTCCGTTGATACCTGCATTTGATATCTGCATTTGGAGGGGAAACTCATGATGAATCGATTAACTGCGAGCCTATGCTTAGCTGCTTTATGCGGCATTGGCGTGCAAGCAACCGCACAAACGGTTGTCACGCTTACGCCGAC
>CAZQYC010000013.1:0-17758 GCA_964597495.1 uncultured Steroidobacteraceae bacterium
TTTCCACCCCGGCGCTTTCCGGCTTTACCGGTTCATGGCCGAAGCCCAGCCGGCGGATGTCGGTGGTGCTCTCCGGCAGTGCGAGGCGGCGATCGTCGGCGAGCAATACGAGCGACGTCTTCGCAGGGACGATGGCTTTGTCGCGTCGCCGATCTATCGTGGACCAAAGCTGACAGTACAGATGGATTGTGCGTTGGCCGCCGCGATTCACTTGAATGGGCGTAAGCGTGATGTAGTCGCGTGCGTTGACCGCGAGATCCGTTCGCTCGCGTGCAAATACCCACCCTTGTGCCGCGATGGTAATGGTTGCGGCGGTTTCATTATCGAGATATTCGCGAATCGCCGTTGACGAGCAGGCGCAGGTGAGCAGTGCGAGTAGTAAGACGCTGGGTCGCATGACTTAGAAGTTATAACGGTAACCGAAGCTAATGTAGTTGCGACGAGTTTTTTCGAACGACGATCCTACATCGCGTTTGCTAAATTCGGTTCCGGCCTCGAATTCCAGCCAGGCGCGTTGTAAAAGATAATCCAGCCGCAGCGATGGAGCGTACAACCACTGTTGCGAATCGTCGGCAACGAACACACGCCGATCCGCTCGCAAGCGCGGTGTCAGGCGCCAGGCACTCCAAAGCGGCCAGCGCGAACTGAATCCAAGCGATGCTGTTTGTGCTGCGCCACCTGTTTGATAGCGCAGCGCAACGACTTGCAAATCGCCGTTGGTAAACACGCCGTTACCGATTGCGAGCGTCGAGTACGCCATCTCGCGGGGCGCTTCTGGAACCGCTTCGACGCCTCCAGACTCCACCGTGCCGCCGATGACAATGCTCGATGCATCTAAGGTCCACTGCCAGCGCTCGCCCGCCGGACGAGACATCGAGACGCTGTAGAGTTCCGTGATGCTGGTTCGATCGCGCGCGAACTGATCGATCTCGTCGCGCGTAAAGGTATTCATGAGATCAGTCAGAGATGTCGTGGATTGACCGATGAGCGCATTGCGTAGGCTCAAGCTCGGGCTTGTGCGTCGATCGGCGGTGATGTTCAATGTCCAGCGAGCAGGCAGATCGAGCGTACCCAAAAACAACACATTGTTGATTTCCCCATAGTAGAGGTCGTAGTCCACCAAGCCGATTGCGGTGCGGCCCGGCTGAAAGTAATGGACTTCGCTGCCGAGCGCGCGACGATCGGTTTCGCCGGCGTATTGCTGGAGTACGGCATAGCCCGTCACGTCCCAGGCATTGGCAAAGGGGCCGAAGTGGGTTGCCAGCGCGACGAATTGTCGATCGCTGTCGTATGAAGATCGAGTCGAATCCACCGGCGAGCCGGCGCTCAGACTGAATCGCCATCTCGGTCGCCACTGATAGTCGAAATACGCGCCGTCGAAAGTACCGAATATGCCGCTACCCGAAACCGACTGGCGACCCAGGCGCGAATGCCAGCCCCATTGTCGATCGCTTAATTCGACGAAAGCCGCGCTCACTCGCGTGCGATCGCCGAGTCCACTATCCAAAAAGTTTTTGACGTAGCCGGTACTTAGGCGGCTCGTGAAATCGAATCGCTCGCCGCGTCGTCGTGCAACGAAGGCGACGTCATTCAGCAATGCGTTCTGGTTCGTCGCTTCGGAAGTAACGACACTGTTCTGCAATCGACTGTTGTCCCGCCGATAAAGTTGCGAGAAGCCGCCATAGAGTTTCCATGGGCTTTCGCTTTCGTCGCCACTACTTAAGCCGCGCACGGCTTTGCGTGCCGCAAGCGCTAATGCTTGCAGTCGCTGGTGCACGCGATCGACGGCGGGGCCGTTCGGATAGCGGCGGAGATATTCTTCGTACTCGGCCTTCGCGTGTGCGATTTGCCGGCTACGCTCGCGTGACAAACCAATGAGCTCTTGCGCTTCGGCGCGTTCCGGAAACTCCGGTTGTTCCAAAAGCTTGGTCAATAACGGAATCGCAGTCTCGTAGTCTTTCTTGCGGAAGGCGTTTTTTGCTTGCTTTAGTAGAGCGACGATATCGGCTCTGGCGAGAATCGAGCCGCTGGGCGCATTGCGCTCGACCGCGGAGGTGGCGGGATTGCGTGACGCACTTGCCGTGAGCGTATCGTCGTCGCCGATCGCAAGCCACGCCTTTGGATATTGTTCGCGTAGCGCGAGTAAGCTGCGTTTCGCGTCCGTTTCGGAAATGAAGGGCCCCACGCGCAAGCGAAACCAAGTTTCGTCTTCGATCTTCGTTTCCGATACATACACGTGCAATCCGGTTGTCCTTTCCGCCTTCGCTACCGCTTCGTTGGAAAATGCCTCGCGCGAGGATTCCAAATTGACGGCGTAGTTTGCAGTATGGCCGACTATTTCGTCGCCGATGATCACACGACCTTCCGACGGCCGCAGCACCCGGATGCGCAGACCGCGACCGTCGCTTGTTGGGATGACGAGAAATCGTTCACGTTTTTTCCACCGCAGGGTGATGTCCACTTCGCTGCTGACGGGGCGGTCTAGATCAACTGACAGCAGAACACTGCGTGCGACGGTGGGGACGGGCGGGGTGGAAATGCTGTCGCCACTCAGCAAGCAGCCGGACTGCGGGGCCATTCGTACGCGCACTTGCTCGCCTTCGCTCGACGGCATGTGGTTGAGATAGCGGAGTCCGCAAGCGAACAGCAAGGACACATCGACGTATCCGGTGTGCACGCTGATATCGATATCGTCGATGACGCGATTGCTCGTTTGTGTCCATGCCGCGGTAGCGACGCACAAGAGCGCAGTAGCCGCGCAAAATCGCCGTCGCAGGTGCATGGGTTAGTTGAAACTGTTGTTATTCACGCGATGCTGCGGTCCCGCGCGTGACTTGCTGATCTTGGTCAGCGTTGCGTCTGTGTAGACATGGCACGCTCCGGAGCAGTTGCGCAACTCGCTTACGGTGTACTTTACGTTGCCGTACTTGGTGTGCGGATCGCTCTTATATCGATTCGAGTGACAGCCGGCGCAATCCGGTTTGTACGCCGGTGTGCGCCATGTGGCGGCATCGGTGTTGCTCGCATGGCATTGAACGCACGTTAAAGCCGCGCGGTGATTTCCGGGATATCCGCCGCCGGCGATGTGAGCGAACGTGTCCGGAGAAAATGCGGTCGTCGTGTGGCAGTGATTGCAATCGAAGTTGTTCACCGGAAAAGTCATGTGTCCCACCGACGTTCCCATTGCGGAGGCGCCGTTGTGGCAGGCCTTGCAGCCGCTGGTGATGCCCACATGACTGAACGCAGCAGGCTTCCATGCAAGGGTTGTATGGCACGAGCCGCATTCGGCCGTCGTTGCGACATGCGTCGCCGACTTGCCGGTCGCCGTAACGCTGTTGTGGCAACTGCTGCACACACCGCTCACGTGCGCGTGATCCACGCGCACGACGGGAATCCACGCGGTGCTTGTATGACAGGCATCGCAGTTGTTGTCGCTTGCCATATGTGTAGCGCTTTTTCCACGGGCAGCGGTCCCGTTATGGCAGGTTGCGCAGGCACCGACGACCTGGGTGTGATCGACGCGGGCGGTCGGTTTCCAAACGGTGGTGGAATGACAGAACTCGCAGCCGTTACTCGTTGCTATATGCGTTGCGTTCTTGCCTGTCGCGGTCGTGCCGTTGTGACAACCGATGCAGTTGGTCGTAATGCCCGTGTGCGTGAATCCGGCCGCGGGTCGCCACGCTACCGTCGTGTGGCAGGTAACACAGTCGGCGGTAGTGGCAATGTGGGTCGGCGATTTGCCTGTCGCCGCCGTTCCGTTGTGGCACGAAGCACAGTTGCTGGTGAATCCGGAATGATCGGGTTTTGCAGGTTTCCACGCATCGGTGCGATGACAGCTGCCGCAATCCGATGCGGTGACAATATGAGTTGGGTTCTTGCCGGTTGCAGTTGTTCCGTTGTGACACGACAGGCACGTGCCATTAACCTGCGTGTGATCAACACGCGTGGCCGGACGCCAAAGCGTCGTTCCGTGGCAGGCTTCGCAACTATTGGAGGTTGCAATGTGGGTCGGGTTTTTGCCGGTAGCTCGCGATCCGTCGTGGCAGCTCGCGCAGTTGGCGGTGATTCCGGCATGGGTGAATGTGGCCGGTTTCCAGGCCATCGTCGAGTGGCAGGTATTGCATTCGCCCGTGGTGGCAATGTGATTGACGTTCTTTCCGGTCGCGAGCGTGCTGTTGTGACATGACGAGCAACTGCCGAGCACTTGAGCGTGATCGACTCGCGTGATCGGGCGCCACGCCGCGGTGCTATGGCAGGTTTCACAACTCATGCTGGAAGGAATGTGCGCGGCATTCTTTCCGGTCGCTCGTGTGCCTTCATGACAGCTCGCGCAATTGGTCGTAATGCCCGCGTGCGTGAATGTTGCGGGTCGCCAAGCAGCCGTCGTATGGCAGGAATCGCAAGTGGCCGTGGTGGGGATGTGTCGCACTCCTTCGCCTGTTGCAAGCGTACCGTTGTGGCAGGTGGCGCAGGCGCCAAAGACCTCAGCGTGATCCACTTTCATCACCGGAGACCAGCCGCTTGGCGTGTGACATGACTCGCAGACGCTGGTGGTCGGCAAGTGCGCCGTGGTTTTTCCGGTGGCATCGATGCCGTTGTGACAACGCACGCAGTTGCCTGTGATTCCGACGTGATCGAATTTCGCAGGCTTCCACGCGAAAGTGTGGTGGCAGTTGCCGCAGTCTTGCGCGGTGACGATGTGACCCGCGGGCTTGCCGGTGGAGCGTGTGCCGTTGTGACAGGTCGTGCACGTCCCGCGTACTTCATCGTGATTAAAGTTTCCCGCCGGCACCCACGCGTTCGTTGCGTGACATGCGCCGCAGTTCTCCGTGCTCGACACATGCGTGGCGGGTTTCGGCGTCCCAGCGACTCGCGCGCCGCGCGTGTGACAGCCGCTGCAGTTAATCGGCGTTCCTTTGAATACGGCGTTGACGTGGCAAGACTCGCATGGCTCGTTTCGGTGAGCGCCGGTGAGTTCGAAGCCCGTGGTCAAGTGATCGAAGTTCCGCGCCGTTGGCGAGGCTTGTTGCGCAAAGGCAATGGCGGGCAGCAAGAGAAGCGCGAATACAAATCGTCTAACGATGTGCATCGTCATGGCGTTGCTCCTACCGCAGCCTTGCGCTCTTGAATGCGACGGTGGTGTGACAGCGTTGACACTGCCTGCCGAACTGGCCGACATGGACATCGTCGGTTGCGTGACACGACGCGCACTCGGTCGAAAGTTTTACTTCGTGCGCTGGTTGTTTGTGGCAGCCCTCGCAAGTTACCTTGCTATGCGCACCCGTTAATGCGAAGCGAGTTTGTTTTGCATGATCGAATTCCCAAATATTCCAACCGTTCGGCGTATGACACCCGGCGCACTTCGTGCCGAGTCCGCCTCTGTGGATGTCTTCACGCGCGTGGCAGCCGTTGCAGTCTTTGGCCGCTCCTTTATATGCGCGGCTCGTATGACACTGAACGCAAGGCACGGCGACATGCAGTCCGACCAATGGGAAATCTACTAGGTCGTGATCGAATGCGATATCGACGCGCCAGCCTTCCGGCTGATGGCAACGTTCGCAGTCGACCCCAAGATTGCCCACGTGCACATCCTGGGCGCGGTGGCAGGCGTTGCATCCGGTTCCGAGTTTCTGCTTTGTGACGACGGCCGTGTGACAGGCATGACAATCTACTTTGGCATGCTTACCGAGCAGGGAAAATTTGGTATCGCGGTCGTGATCGAATTTCTGCGGCTTCCACGCGATCGAACTGTGGCACTTGCCGCACTCATTGCCCATACGCGAGGCATGCCGGTCGTCGGGCGCATGGCAGCCGTGGCAGTCCTTCGGAATCTTGTCTTGCATGCGGCCTGTTTTGTGGCACGTCAAGCAGTCGAGGTTGGCATGCGCGCCTTCGAGCGCGAATTGGGTTTCCTTGAGATGATTGAACTTCGTAGTGCTCCAACCTGCGGGAGTGTGGCACTTATTACACTCGGCGCCGCGTCCGCGGGCGTGCGCATCGTCGGGCGCGTGGCATGAAATGCATTGCTTCGGCGTGCCCTTATAGCGATTGCCGAAATGGCACGATAGGCAAGGAACCGAGGTATGTTTATCGTGCAACGCGAACTGCGTCTTGTCGTGATCGAACTTCGTCTTGTTCCATGCGGAAGGTTCATGGCAACTACCGCAGTCGTTGCCTAGCTTGCTGTCGTGCGGATCGTCCTTACGATGGCAGTCTAGGCAGCGACCGGGCGCCTCCCGGTATTTCTTGCCGGCTTGATGGCAGGCGCCGCAATCGGCCAAAGCGTGCTGGCCTCGCAGCGGATAGTCCGTGGCATCGTGCTGGAAAGCCGCGACGTTCATCCGCAGGATGTCTGTTTCGCGGCCGAGGTGTTCGGAGTGGCACGCGCGGCATTCTGCCCGATCAATGGCCGGCAAGCGCCCATGAAAGCCGATCTTGGCGCGCACATCGGCGGCGACGTCCTTGTGACAATCGAGGCAGAGAGCCGATTGCCGCCCACGGTTGCTGCGGTCGTGGCAATTGGCACAGTTCTCTTCGAGTTTGGCGTGTGCATTCGATACCTTGCCTGGCATGAGCAAGGTCTCTATATCGGCGGCATCGGTGCGCGAACCGAAGAAGGCAGCGGCAAACATAATGATTAGAGCTCTAATAAACATGTACTGCGACCACGTGCACCGCGCCCGCGATCACCAGCATGAAAAATAGCGGCAGGTGCAGCAGGTGCCACAACGAGAAGAGCCGTTCGTAGGCGTCGAACTCGAGTACGCGCCGCATGGTTTGCAGTCGCGTATCGATATAGAGCGTCGCGGTTCGATAAAGACGCGCCTGTCGATCGGCCGGCATCTGTTGTTCTTTACCCGCGAGCTTTAGCGCGCGCCGTACGTGCATGTAAAGGCGGAGGCGCGCTTGAATAGTCCACAGTCCCGCAACAACGGGACGCAAAAGCGTCGGTTTGCTTTCGCAGCGACGAATGACCGCCGCTTCCTCCACGTCGATCCGTTGCATCAGATCCGGTAGGTAGGCAATGCCGTTCGTTACCGAGCGCATGCGTTGTGCATTGGTTTGCAGTTCCGCGAGCGTCGCCTTGGTTCCGTACAGGCCGTTGTGGATTCGGCTATAGAAGTAGCGTCCGAATAAGCCGCTGCCGGAGACCACCAACATGCATACCAACGCGACGTTGCTGTTGGTCGCGCCGAGAGAGAAGTTGCTGTGATAGAGCACCAAGACCGGCCCGAGGATGCCCAGCGTCATGTGCGCTTGAAACCAGTGCTTCGTCGAGCCTAAGAAGCCCATCCAACGCAGCCGCTTGCGTAGCGGATAGAGCAATAGCACCAACATTGCGCTGCCGCCGACAATGCCGAGCAGATAACCAAGACCGCGTTCCGGCGAGATGTACCGCTGCGTCGGAAACCAGTAGCCGATGGCGAGCGAGATCACCGTGAAGAGAAAGAACACGCGTGCAGGCGTGATTCGTCGCTTGGATTCAGAAGCGGCGATGGGCGGGGGCACAACCGGCATCGGGTGGGTGGTGCGGTTGCCGACTTGCGACGGTTTGAGTTGAGCGCTGAGAGCCACTTAACTCACTTCCTTCTCGATACGCAATCGAACTGCCTTGCCGTCGCGCGGTTTGATGCGAGCGGCTAAGGACTGAAGATCGCCGGCAGAGGCTTTTGCTTGCCCCGAGGGCGAGATCCGCGCCTCCACGATTACGTCGGTTTCGCTAGATAAAGTGCGGTTTGGCATCATCGCCATCGAGTCGTCCAACTTGAAGTTAAGCGGCCATGTGGTCACCGTGGTTCGCCACACTGCCAACGGCGGGCCTTTCGATTCCGCAGATTTCGCATAGACAAATAGAGTGGTGCCGGGCTTCGCGCGAGCCAAGAGCTTCGGATCGATATCGATGGTTCCCGTGACGACGCTTGCGGTCGCGGTTGTCGTCGTAGTCGCGGGCATCGACGCGGCAAGTTGTTCGGCCTCGGCGATATTGGCATCGATGATGCGCGTGTCGGATTCATTCGCGCCGATCACGGCACGCAACTGTTTCCAAGTAACTAATGCGTCGGCATATCGATGTTCATGGTGCGCAAGACTCGCCTTCAACCAGAGAGCCTTCGCGTGATTGGGATCGAGAGCGAGCGCGCGATTGATAGCCTGTGCGGAAGCCGAGGCGAGCTTGCCGTTGTTTTTCGATGCCAAGACATCGGCATAGTCGGCCCAACTGTCCGCCGTCATCGCATTGAGCGAGATCGCGGACTCGTAAGCGGCGCCGGCTTCGTCGTACTTACGCTGTAAGCGCAGTGTTCTGGCTTGCGCGAGTACGGACTGTGCTTGAGGCGACAACGTGGGTTGCGATTGCAGCACGGGTGCAGCGATATGTTCGCGAGCGCGATTCGCGTCCTCGGTGCGGCCCATGAAATCGTAAGACTGAGCTAGTAGCTGCCAATCCGCATCGGATCCGTCGCCGCGTGCAAGGCGTTCCGCCAGGCTTTTAGTCACGGTTTCCAGGGACTGTGCGCTCTCGGCATCCGAAATTGCAGTGTGCGATATCGTCGCGGAGACACCTACTAAATCGGGACGACCTACCGCGGCGTAGATCGAGAGCGCCACTGCAGCAAATGCCGTAACGCTGATACTGGCAAACACAATCGTGCGCTTGTGTCCCAGTGCACGGTCATTGCGGCGCCAAAGTTGGTGTAATGCCAGGGTCGCAGCAACGCCGATTAGGATACCGGCGAGCAACCAAAACGCCGACTGAATACTGAATGCATTACCTAACATGTGCTCAGATACTTAGTGGAAAGCGTCGAAGGTCGAATTGGGTCGGCATCATGACAAAGTTTTTTACTGCGCAAACTCGTATCGACGTCTGTTCGCGGCGACAGCGGCAATTTGCTTCGATTCATGCGAAAGTATTGCCATTTTCTTCACTGACAACTGTTAAGTAGGCAGCCTTTTCTCGATGCAATTCACGTTTTAGTTGGACGCTACTCGCTGCGAAAATCAATCGTATCGCGCGGTTTGCCCGAGTCAAATGAGAGTCGTTTTTATTCAGCGCTGAAAAGTCCCCATGAGTGCTCTTGCAAACAACGCCACGTGGCTCGTCTATCTTCTGCCGATGGCGGTCATTTGGCTTTGGTATATGGCGCGTCGCGGCCGCAGCGAGGAACGCAGTGTGCATGTTCAAAAGGAAGCGATTGCCGCAGGACTCATCGAACCGGCGTCGTTACATCCGGTGATCGATCCGGTGCGCTGCATCGGCTGCGGCTCGTGCGTTCAGGCATGTCCTGAACACCCGGAGCATCACGTGCTCGGGATGATTCGGGGAAAGGCGCATTTAGTATCGCCGGCGGATTGCATCGGGCATGGCGCGTGCCGCGTCGCGTGTCCAGTCGACGCCATTACGTTGGTATTCGGCACGGAACGACGCGGAGTCGACATTCCCGTTCTTTCGCCCAAGTTCGAGTCGACGCTGCCGGGCATCTTTGTGGCAGGCGAACTCGGGGGAATGGGCCTCATTCGCAATGCATTGACGCAGGGTCGACAAGCTGTCGACGCTATTTTTCGTGAGCGACCGAAAGCCAGTAATCCCAATCAAGTCGATCTCGTGATTGTCGGCGCCGGCCCCGCCGGCTTTTCCGCGGCCCTGACGGCCAAGTCGCATCGTATGAGCTGCATCACGCTCGAGCAAGAGTCCTTGGGCGGCGCCGTATTTCAGTATCCGCGCGGCAAACTGGTGATGACGGCGCCGGCCGAGGTGCCGCTCGTCGGCAAAGTGAAATTCACTCAGACCTCCAAGGAAGAGCTGCTTGCTTTTTGGAAAGACGTCGAACAAAAAACCGGCGTGCGCATCCAATATCGCGAACGCGTGGAGGCCATCGAGCGCGACGGGAATGGTTTTATCGTGCGAACGAATAAGGGTGCGTATCGCACCGCCAGCGTATTGCTTGCCATCGGTCGCCGGGGCACGCCGCGTAAACTCGACGTTCCCGGCGAGGACTTGCCGAAGGTGGTCTATCGCCTCATCGATCCGGAGCAATACGCGGGACAAAAGGTCTTGGTAGTGGGTGGCGGCGACAGCGCGCTCGAAGCGGCGGCGAGCGTCGCCGAGGCCGGTGGAAAATTAGTCACGCTGTCCTATCGCGGCGACGCGTTTCAACGCGCTAAGCAACGCAACCGCGAGCGAGTGGAGGCGGCCGCCCGTTCCGGAAAACTGCAGGTCGTATTCAACTCCAGCGTGAAGCAAATCGCACCGGGCTACGTTACCCTCGACGAAAATGGAAACCTCGTCGAGTTGGAAAACAATTCCGTCATTGTCAGCGCCGGCGGCGTGTTGCCGACGGATTTCTTGAGGAAGGTCGGTATCGAAGTCGAAACCAAGTATGGCGCCGCGTAATCTATTGTTCGTTGCCACACTTGCATTCGCGATGATGGCCGGCGCGGACGAGCTTGAGTCGGCAAAGGAAGCGATTCGCATCAAGGAATATGCGACCGCCGCCGAGATTTTAGAGAGCGTATCGACCAAGCGTTCGCCTGCCGCTCAGTATTTGCTCGGGACTTTGTATCTTGCCGGGCTCGGTGTGGTCGCCGACTCGGCTAAGGCACGGCAACTTTTCGAAGCGGCCGCGGAACAAGGCGAACCGCGCGCTGCCTACGCGCTCGCGTCTCTTCTCGCAAACGAGGAACCGCATGATTTAGAAGCGGCGCGACGGTGGCTCGATCGTGCGGCAGAGCTTCAGTTCGCACCCGCCGTTGAATTACAAAAGCGCAACGCCTTGCCGCTCACCTTCCGGCCGCAGACGGAAGTAGCGGACGAATCGGTTCGCCATGAAGCGTTCCTGCAAGCGGTCGTCCGCAATGATGTGGACGCGATGCAGGCGCTATGGTCAACAAACGTTGCTGGAGCGGACGAGTTTGGGCGTACGCCGTTGCACCGGGCCGCCGAGTCTGGATCGAGAGAGTCGGTCGCATGGTTGCTAGGCAAAGGGATTTCGATCGATACCGCAGATCACTATGGCGTAACACCGCTTATGCTGGCCGCCTCCGCCAAACAGAGCGCCGCTTTGCATGAATTGCTCAAAGTCAAAGCAAAGGTCACGGCGACAGATCAAGCCGGCAATACAGCTCTCATCTATGCCGCGCGTTCGAATCGACTCGAATGCATCGCTGCGTTGCTGAATGCGGGCGCTGACCTGCATTTGAAGAACAGGAATGGCTGGTCCGCGATCGACTACGCTTTGCAGGCGGAAGCCAAAGAATCGGCCGAATTGTTGCACGCGCGCGGCGCAGTTTCGGTCCGCCAAGTGGCCGGACGCAATTTCGTACGCAGTGGCGAAATTTTGCGAGCAACGGACAAGACGCCGGATCTCTATTTCGGATGGAGCGACTTGGCGGTGGCTGTCAGTCGCGACGACCCCGTGCTTATTCAAGGTGCATTGAATCGCGGCGTAAGCGCCAACCAGGATACACCCATCGGATCGTTGCTCATGGTCGCCGCGACCACGCATTCGGCTAAGAGCGTCAGCGCACTGTTGAACAAAGGAATCGATCCCAGGGTTGGCGACATGGACGGCGCCACGCCGCTCGTCCGGGCTGTTCGAAACGGCGATCTAGCAACCGTGCGTGCATTGCTTGCAGCGGGTGTTCGTGTTGATGCGCACGCGAAGGACGAACCGACGCCGCTTGTTGCCGCGCTGCGCGCGAATCGCGAGGTATTGATTCGAGAGTTACTTGCTGCGGGAGCCGATGCGAATTCCGTTAGCGAAAATGATTCCGCGCTGACAATAGCCGTGCAACATGGGCTGACGCAAGCAGTCGACGCGCTACTCGCCGCCGGCGCAAAGATCGATCAAGCTTCACAAGATCGCACGGCGCTGTGGATTGCCGCCGGTGTCGGCCATACTTCTATTGTCGCATCGCTCCTAAACGCGGGAGCGACCGTCGATCGAGCGGACCGCCTAGGCGTAACGCCACTGATGCAAGCCTGCTCTCAAGGCCGCATTGCCGTGGTCGAGCAATTGATTGCCGCCGGCGCCGATGTTCGCGCGAAGTCGAAACGAGGCGATACACCGCTCCTACTGGCCGCCGCAGGCGGGCATTTGCAAGTTGTGCAGAAGCTCAGTGCCGCGAAGGAGGAACTGGATACGCAAAACTCCGTGGGCGACACGGCGCTCATCGCAGCGAGCCGTGCAGGCGACGAGCAAATCGTGGCTGCTTTGTTGCGAGCAGGGTCGAGCAAGAAACTTCGCAACCGAGAAAAAATGGCCGCCGAAGACCTGGCACGAGCGCGCGGATTCGAACGGGTCGCACTGCTGATAGAGAAGTACTAAGCGCACACTTCGCAGCAAGAAGTGCCCGGCTGCGGAGTTCTACGCAGCGGATAGTACCCATTCGCGGCAAGACGCAAGTCCGAGCCTGCTAGATCGTGTGAATTTGACAACACGAAGGCTCAATCGCCGAAATTTCTACGGAATTACTTGCCGAAGCTGGAGTGGGTTATCGATTGGTTTTGGATAGAGACTTATTGACAAGGTGCATTGACCTACTCGCTCTCTACAGGGTGCGCCCTTTTGTTGGGCGCAGACGCGAAGCTTGATCTTTAATAGAAGCGGTGAACCCCAGGGTACGCCGATCGCCGTATCGTGCCGCCACAATTCCTTTCCTTATCGTATCCCCCTGGATAGGATGCGCATGATAAGCCACGTCTCGCATCCGGATATCATCAAGCGTCTCAAACGAGCTAAAGGTCATCTCGAAAGTATTGTCTCGATGCTGGAAAGCGACCGGGGCCGTTTGGATATTGCGCAATAGTTGCAGGCTGTCGAGAAAGCCATCGTGAACGCCAAAAGGACGTTAGTGCACGACTATATCGACCACTGCCTTGAACACGCGGTGAGCGGTCGCTCCCGAAGCTCGAAGGATACGATCCGCGAGTTTCGAGAGATCACCAAGTATCTATAGAAGCGATTACCATGATGGGCTTTGGCGAGATTACGCGCAAGGTGCCCTATGTCCCGGGTGCCTTGATCATGCTGGTAGGGATGTATCTATGCAACTCAAGAAAAACAAAACTCGCGGATGCCGCATTGGCGCAGGCACGATTCTCATGCTGGTTTTTGCCGACTACGTGCACGCCGGGGGAAGCTTGCTTGTAGACGATGCCGGTATCATGTCAGTTAAACATTGTCAGCTTGACTCTTGGGCGCGCGTCTTTTCGACAGGTCAGGAACTTACGGCGGCTCCTGCTTGCAACATAGCTGGCACCGAACTTGGAATCTCGGTAAGTGAGTTCTTCAACCCGCGGATCGGTCCACTTATTAACGTTGGAGCTAAACATGCGTTGGGGAACTTCGATCAGAAGCGATATGGCGTCGGCGCGAGTATCAGCGCCACTTGGAGCGCAGAGACGCATCGTGTAGAGCTTTGGAATGTCAACATTCCGACCAGCGTAGCACTCGATTCAAACCGCAATTGGATCCTGCATGCGAACATTGGCTGGCTCGACACACGAGATAGCAGTTATGGGCTCACCGGGGGACTGGGTGTTGAGCGGGCGGTAACCGAAAGAGCGGTATTGCTTGCCGAGCTTTACGTTCAGCATGACGACGTGCGCATTGGCCAATTTGGGTTACGCAGCACAGTGAACGACTACGCCAATATCGATGTCTTCATGGGTCACATGAGCAACGTGCCGAATGGACCTTGGTTCGGCACAATCGGTCTGAATCTTCTGTTTCCCTAAGAAGTGTCTGAGATGAAGCACTCCCATTCCTTTGCTTTCGTGCGCGACGTAGCCACACGCTGGGACGCAGTAGCAATCGTTTTGGTGATCGGTGCAATCGTGTTTCTAGGCGAAGCCGGCCGTGGACTATTCGAACCGCTCGCACAACTCGACGCCACACCGCTATCCGTTGATCCGATTCATTTACCTGAGTATGCAGCCCGGACCACGTTGCGAATGTTTACGGCGCTTGTGCTCTCCCTGCTTTTCACGCTGACCTATGCAACTTGGGCCGCGAAGAGCGAACGGGCAGGTAAGCTGCTCGTGCCTATTCTCGACATTCTGCAGTCGGTTCCCATTCTCGGATTTATTTCTATCACCGTGGTCTTCTTCCTATCGCTTGTTCCGGGTCGAGTGCTGGGCGCAGAGTTCGCTGCCATTTTTGCCATCTTCACGAGCCAAGCCTGGAACATGGCGTTTAGCTTTTATCAATCTCTGCGCACGGTGCCGGACGAGCTGCGCGAAGCATCCGAATCGTTTCGACTGTCGTCTTGGATGCGCTTCTGGCAACTGGAAGTTCCCTTCGCAATGCCCGCGCTTGTCTGGAACATGATGATGTCGATGTCCGGCGGGTGGTTTTTTGTGGTTGCATCGGAAGCGATAAGCGTCGGACACACGACTGTGGCGCTTCCGGGCATAGGTTCCTATATTGCGCTCGCAATCGAACGGAAAAACCTTACCGCTATCGGTTGGGCGATTGCGACCATGCTGATCGTCATCTTACTCTACGATCAACTGCTCTTCCGTCCCTTGGTCGCGTGGGCGGATAGGTTTCGCGTCGAGCAAGAACCCGGTGCGCGCATTCCACAGTCGTGGGCCCTTACTATGATGCGGCGGTCGCGAATCATCGGCGCCATGACCACGTTGTTTCATGGAGCGGTTCGTGCGACCACGCGCGCCATGCCGCGGCGCGATGTGAGCAGTTCGAATTCGCGTAAGTCGAAGCGGGGCTTCGACTTGCTGTGGATTGCAGTGATCGGAATCTTTGTCGTAGGTGCACTCTGGCACATCGTGTATGTGCTCGTCTCTAATACATCGCTGAGCGAAGCGCTCAGTGTCGGACAGCTCGCGTTGGTGACCATGCTCCGCGTCTTTGTATTGATTGCGTTGGCCAGTGTTGTCTGGGTGCCGGTCGGAGTGTGGGTTGGATTACGGCCCCGTGTGGCGCAAATCGTCCAACCCATCGCACAATTCCTCGCCGCTTTTCCTGCGAATCTACTATTTCCCGTGGCGGTCTATGGCATCGTCGCGTGGCGCGTGAACCCAGACTGGTGGCTAAGCCCATTGATGATTCTCGGCACGCAATGGTACATCTTGTTCAATGTCATCGCGGGCGCGTCGATGATGCCGTCGGAGCTGCGGTACGCTGCGCAAAACTTTCGCGTGGGCGGATGGTTGTGGTGGCGACGTGTCGCCTTGCCTGGTGTCTTTCCCTTCTACGTCACCGGCGCGATTACGGCATCGGGCGGCTCGTGGAATGCCGCCATCGTGGCGGAACTCGCGAACTGGGGAAAGACAGAAGTAAAAGCGCATGGATTGGGAGCGTATATCGCAGAAGCGACTGCGGCCGGCGATTTTCATCGCATTGTGCTCGGTATTGCCACGATGAGCGTGTTCGTGCTTGCTATTAACCGATTTTTCTGGCGCCCCTTGTATTACTACGCCGAACGTAAGTTCCGGCTGACTTGAGAGGACAGCGAGATGAACTCACCGTCGTTATTGGTCTGCAACGATGTTCGTAAATCGTTTCCAAAACCGGATGGCGCCGATCTATTGGTTTTGGAAGGCGTGAACTTGGAACTCGCCGAAGGGCAAATCGTCGGTTTATTGGGACGTTCGGGATCGGGAAAGTCTACGTTATTGAGATTGATTGCCGGACTCTCCGAGCCGAGTGCCGGCACGCTTACCTACATGGGGAAATCTATCGAGGGGCCGGCTGAAGGCATCGCGATGGTCTTTCAAAGCTTCGCGATCTTCCCATGGCTCACGGTGTTTCAAAATGTGGCGCTGGGACTGGAAGCACAGCATCTGCCAACGGCGGAGATTCGCAAGCGCTCATTGGCGGCAATCGACATGATTGGACTGGATGGATATGAATCGGCGTATCCGCGGGAGTTGTCCGGTGGCATGCGTCAACGAGTTGGTTTTGCTCGCGCCCTGGTTGTTCATCCCAACGTTTTGCTGATGGACGAGCCGTTCTCTGCGCTCGATGTATTGACAGCCGAAACACTGCGCACGGACTTTTTGGATTTGTGGGGTGAAGGGCGAATGCCGATAAAGGGCGTCATTCTAGTAACGCATAACATAGAAGAGGCCGTGCTGATGTGCGATCGCATTCTTGTATTCGGCAGCAATCCCGGACGCATCCTGAGTGAAATGGCGGTGACGCTGCCGCAACCGCGCAATCGACTCGATCCAAGCTTTCGCGAGCTAGTCGAATGCATCTACGTCGAGATGACAGCGCGTCCCCCCAACGCGGGGAGCGGACGAACAGGCGAACGATTCCCTGGCTTAGGGATCGGTAGTGCTTTGCGACACGTATCATCCAATTCGCTGTCGGGTCTTATGGAAGCGGTGGCGGCGGCTCCCTTCCACGGCGCAGCGGACTTGCCTAAGATCGCGTCCGATCTGCAAATGGCGATCGACGAGCTCTTTCCGGTGGCCGAGACATTGCAGATGATGCGATTTGCCGAAGTTGAGGGCGGTGATATCAAATTGACCGAAGCCGGTCTCGCATTTGCACATGCGGGACTCGATGAACGCAAGCGGATGTTTGCGCGCCAACTGCTCAGCTATGTGCCTCTGGCCGCTCATATCCGTCGCGTGCTCGATGAGCGTACTGCGCATAGCGCGCCTAAGAGCCGATTCAGCGACGAGATTGAGGACTTTATGAACGAAGCAGCAGCCGATGAAACGTTGCGCGCCGTCGTCAGTTGGGGCCGATACGCGGAAGCATTCGCCTACGACAACGAGAATGCAATATTCAGCCTTGAGAACCCGAGCTAGATAAACCACAGAAACTGATGCGTCGACGCTATAAGTCCGCTTATTAAATCAATAAGCGTCGTTTGAATTTCCCCAATTACAAATATCATGATGACTGATTTGATAATGCTGCACGCAGTACCGATCAGCGCTGTCAGGTGCCGCAGTCGAAGTAGCGCCTCGCGGTGATCGTGCAAGCTGAGGTGCAATATGCTCACCTACGCTGCATGGCACCTATAGCGCGAGCGCCGACTTTTTAAGTTACGCCTTTAGCGGTCTAGAATGCCTATCATCGTGCTGTCCGTGCGCGCAATAAGAGGAGAGGATGCTTGCTCTAGAGAGTGGATCCGACGACTACGTGATCGAACCATTTGGCGCACGCGAATTGCTGGCGTGTGCGCGCGTAGCGCCGCGCCACAGTGTGCAACACCCCGATCACATCGGTATGAATCCCTTCACCATGGGAATTCGACACCAACTACGTGCTCCCCGCAACGCTGTTCGGGAGTCGCGGGTGTCCTTTTCGGGCGCCGTTCATGCATCATGATGCGAGCAGAGCGAACGTTTGTGGGAGCGATCGAATATGAAAGCGCTGAAATCCATCACTGTCGTAGTTAGCGACCCTTTTCGACGTCAACAGCCGGCGGTGGCCAAAGCCGCGGCCGTGGCGGAAAAAAGCGGTGCGAGGCTCACGCTGCTCAATACGTTCATGCTGCCCCAGCCGATGCCGGAAATACCGATGGGCGACAGCAAGCAAATCATCGCCACTGCCATCCTTCAGCGGCGCAAGCGGTTAGGCGACGTTGCTGCGCCATTGCGGAGCAAAGGTATACGGGTTCGAGCCGAAGTGCACTGGGACTATCCTCCGCATGAAGCGATCGTGCGCCATGTGCTCAACGCCAAGCCTGATTTGCTGATGTTCGAATCGCAGCGGCACAACCGCATGGTTCGCCTGGTGCTCGCGAATACCGATTGGGAATTGATTCGCAATTGCCC
>CAZQYC010000013.1:17858-41268 GCA_964597495.1 uncultured Steroidobacteraceae bacterium
GGTTCCCTCTCCAGAGGCAGTCGTACAGTCGCACGCAAGGCGCACCCGAAGAAGGGTCGATGCGTTGGTGCGTCGATATTCAATCGACCCGAAAGCTTGTCACGTCCAAGCAGGCGCACCTGAAGACTTGCTCGTTGAGTTTGCGGCGAAACTGAAAGCCGATGCGGTGGTCATGGGGGCCGTGTCGCGTAGCGGCCTTAACCGGCTGTTCATCGGCAGCACGGCCGAGCGAGTGATCGATCATGTCGACTGCGATGTCATCGTCGTTAAACCGGCTGGCTATCGCACTTCGGTCAAGCGGGCGCGTTCGAAGAGGCCCTCGCTATGAGGCGTTTCCCCAAACTGGTTTGTTGGCCCGTTCCTGTCGCACCAACCAGTGAAACTGCTCGCTGGGCGCGGCTGCTTGTCTTTGCGCAGCAGGCACAACGTCGAACCGTGTTTAGCGCCGACGAAGCGCTGCATGAAGTTCGTCGAACGGCTCGACGAATTTCCGAACGCCTTCCTGTTCCAGCCGGTCGCTGACGGTTTTCATATCGATGCCGAGTTTGTGCAGCTCCGCCCAAACATTGCGTGCGCGTTCAACGGCATTTCCCAAACGACGCGCCGGCTGTCCGTGATCGCGATAGGCTTCGAGTGTGGCGTACGGTAACGTATTTACCGTCTGCGATGCGATGAGCGCTTCCGCATATTTGACGTCAACGTAGTGGGGGTCTTTGGTTGAGGTCGAAGCCCATAGCAAGCGTTGACTGCGTGCGCCGCGTTTTACGAGTCGTTGCCAGCGTTCGCCGTTGATCCACTCTTTATATATCTCGTACGCAAGTTCTGCGGCTGCAATGGCAGCACAGCCACGCAGTGCTTTTGCTTGCGGCGTGCCGAGCGTGTCAAGTTTGCCGTCGACTACCGTATCGATCCGGCTTATAAAGAAGCTGGCCACCGACGCAATCCGATCGACGGTATGGCCGGCCGCTAGGCGTTCCTCCAGCCCATCGAGAAACGAGTTAACCACTTCGCGATAGCGATCCAAACTGAACAGCAAGGTCACGTTGACATTCACACCTTCGGTAAGGACCGTTCGAATGGCGACGATCCCTGCGTGAGTGGCCGGTATTTTGATCATTGCGTTGGGCCGATTGAACGCTTGCCATAGACGCAGCGCCTCGCGAACCGTGCCGTCGGCGTCGTTCGCTAAATGCGGCGAGACTTCCAGGCTTACGAATCCGTCAGTGCCGCCCGTGGCCTCGTAAGTGGGCCGCAACATGTCGGCAGCGCGCTGAACGTCCTGAAGCACGAGCGTTTCATAGACGGCTTCGGCTTGCAGGCCCTTCGTCGTCAACTCGCGAATCGAAACGTCGTATTCGTGGCCTGCAATTGCTTTGGCAAAGATCGCGGGATTGGACGTGACGCCGACAACGCCGTCTTCCGAGATAAGACGAGCAAACGTGCCATCGTCCAGCCACACGCGCCGGATATCGTCCAGCCATACGCTCTGTCCGTAGTTCGCGAGTTGCCGGAGAGGATTTGGAACGGCTGTGTTCATGGCGACTCTTAATCTTAAGCGGGCCATTGCCAGTCGCGCACTTCCGGCATGTCGTCGCCGTATCGTAGAATGTATTGCCGGTGCTCGGTTAACTTACGGTGCGCAAATTGCTTCAGGTTGCCGGCCTTGGACTGCATTGCAGGCACTCGGTCCGCAACATCGATCAACCGGTGGTATCTATCCAGGTCGTTAAGCACAGCCATGTCGAAAGGCGTCGTCGTCGTGCCTTCTTCCTTGTAACCCCGCACATGCAGATTGTCGTGATTGGTGCGTCGATAAGTAAGGCGGTGAATCAACCATGGATAACCATGGTAGGCAAAGATGATCGGCTTGTCGGTGGTAAAGATCGCATCAAAGTCCGCATTCGACAGGCCATGCGGGTGTTCTTCCCGCGGTTGCAACGTCATGAGATCGACCACGTTGACGACGCGCACCTTGAGATCGGGTGCGTGCTGGCGCAACAAATCGACTGCGGCCAACGTTTCCAACGTCGGCACGTCGCCGGCACACGCGAGTACGACATCCGGCTCGGTACCCTGATCGTTGCTCGCCCATTTCCAAATGCCGATGCCCATGGAGCAATGCCTGACGGCGGCATCTATTGTCAGCCACTGCGCCTGCGGTTGCTTGCCCGCTACGATCACGTTTACTAGATGACGCGAACGCAAGCAGCAGTCGGTTACGCATAACAAAGTATTCGCGTCGGGCGGCAGGTAAACGCGAATGAAGTCGGCCTTTTTATTGACAACATGGTCGATGAAGCCCGGATCTTGGTGCGAGAAACCGTTGTGGTCTTGACGCCAGACATGCGATGTCAACAAATAGTTGAGCGAGGCGATCGGTCGCCGCCAGTGAACCTCGTTGCTCACTTTCAGCCACTTGACGTGTTGGTTGAACATCGAGTCGACGATATGAATGAACGCCTCGTAGCACGAAAAGAGTCCATGCCGTCCGGTGAGCAGGTAACCTTCGAGCCATCCCTGGCACGTGTGCTCGGACAAAATCTCCATCACGCGTCCGTCTGCGCTTAGGTTCTCATCCTCAGCCAAGCGCTCCGCCATCCACACTCGATCGGTGACTTCGAAGACAGCATCGAGCCGATTGGAGGTTGTCTCGTCGGGACCAAATAAGCGAAAGTGGCGAGCCGACGCATTCAGCTTCATCACATCTCGCAGGAATTGTCCCATCACCCGTGTTGACTCGGCGCGCACGCTACCCGGTGTGGGGACGTCGACGGCGTAGGCGCCGCAGTCGGGTAGCCGCAAATCCTTCAACAATACGCCGCCATTTGCATGCGGATTCGCTCCCATGCATCGTGCCGTCGAAGGTGCAAGCGCAAGGAGTTCACCCCGCGGAGCACCGTTGCTATCGAACAGCTCGTCGGGGCGATAACTCTTAAGCCATGTCTCAAGCAACTGCAAATGCGCAGGATTTGTTGTTACTTCGCCGAACGGCACTTGATGCGAGCGCCAATAATCTTCGGTTTTCTTGCCGTCGACTTCTTTTGGGCCGGTCCATCCTTTGGGTGAGCGCAGCACGATCATCGGCCACTGGATCGGCCAGCGAGGTCGTGCGTTGCCCGAGTGGGTGCGTGCGGCTACTCGAATCGTTTGAATTTCAGCAATGACGGTGTCCAACGCCGCCGCCATTTTTCGATGCATCGATTCGGGTTCCGATCCCTCGACGAAGTGCGGTTTGTAGCCGTAGCCCGTCAATAAACTTTCGAGTTCCTCGCGCGGAATGCGCGCGAGCACCGTCGGGTTGGCAATCTTGTACCCGTTGAGATGCAAGATGGGCAGCACCGTGCCGTCGCTCTCGGGATTGAGAAACTTGTTGGAATGCCATGCTGCGGCGAGCGGACCGGTTTCGGCTTCGCCATCGCCGATGACACAGGCAACGATGAGATCTGGATTATCGAATGCCGCGCCATACGCGTGCGCGAGCGAGTAACCGAGTTCACCGCCTTCGTGGATTGAGCCGGGCGTTTCCGGTGTGGCGTGGCTGCCGACACCGCCGGGAAACGAAAACTGTTTGAACAGTCGTTGCATACCTTCCGCATCAAGCGAGATGTCTGGGTACAACCGGCTATAGGCGCCTTCCAGCCAGGTGTTGGCGACGAGTGCGGGACCGCCGTGACCGGGGCCGGTCACAAACATCATGTTGAGGTCGTGCCGGCGAATAAGGCGATTGAGATGCACATAAATAAAATTCAGCCCCGGAGTGGTGCCCCAGTGTCCGAGCAGTCGTCGCTTAACATGCGAGGTCGTTAAAGGCTCGCGCAGCAACGGATTGTCGAGCAGGTAAATCTGGCCGACCGAAAGATAGTTTGCGGCGCGCCACCAAGCGTCGACGAGCCGAAGTTCTTCGGCGAGCAATGTGTCTTCTTCCGGTTTCATCGTAAGACCTCTTACTCTTGCACAATCGAGTACGCTGCCGAAGCGAGAAGCGCGCCTTCATCGACGGGCGCCACCCACGCCTGTACGCGAGAGTCGGGTCGGGTGATGCATGCTTCAACGCCTATCGCCGCGTCATTGGCCTTTTTGTCGAGCGAGAGACCGGCCCATTCCATGTTGGCCAATATCGGTTCGCGCACGGCGGGCGCATGTTCCGCCACGCCGCCGCCCAGCACGATGGCATCCGCACCGCCAAGAACGGCGAGGTAGGCGCCCAAGTATTTTCGTACGCGATGGCAGTACATCGCCAGCGCCAATTGAGCATCGTCGTCACTGCGTTGCACGAGCTTCTGCATATCGGACTCGCCGCTGATACCTAACAATCCAGACTTGCGGTTCAACATTGTTTCAACTGCAGAGCTGCTGAGCTGTTCCCGTTGCTGAAGATAAGTGATGAGTCCGGGGTCAATGTCGCCGCTGCGTGTTGCCATCATGAGGCCTTCCAGCGGCGAGAAACCCATGGACGTGTCCTGCGGTTTGCCACGATCGATGGCCGCCATCGAGCAACCGGAACCAAGTTGCACCGTGACGATGCGTCCGCCTTGATCGAGATCGGGACGTAGCGCACACCAACGCCGCCACATTGATTCGTGCGCCAAGCCGTGAAAGCCATAGCGCCGCAGCCGATGCGTGTCGCTCAGTGCCTTTGGCAGCGGATAAGTTCGCGCAACGCGCGGAAGATCGGAAAAGAAGGCGGTATCGAATACCGCGATTTGGGAAATGTTGCTGCCGAAAATATCGCGGCAAGCTTGTATCCAGCGAAGGGCGAGGGGATTGTGCAGAGGCGCCAACGAACTCAGTCGCGTAATTTCCGCTTCGACACCGCTATCGATCACGCGGGCCTCGACGAGGCGTTCGCCGCCATGAACGACGCGATGCGCAATCACAGTGGGGGCCGGCAATTTTTCGCGGCCGAGGAATTCAGTCAGCAATGCCGATGGGTTCGCAGCGTCGTTACTGTGCAGAGAATCAACGCATGACAGTGATGTTTCGTACCGTCGATAAGTTGCCAAGCGCACCGATGAGCTGCCGGCGTTTACGGTAAGGATCACAGTAGCGTCAGGCGTGTCGTTGATCATGCGGTACATTAGGCGCGTTTTCGATATGAACGAAAGCACTATAGACGTAAATTCAGACCGCGCGCAGATTATGCGGTCAAGACATTTTATCGTTCTCGACGACCTATGCAGGAAAAGTCCATGTGTTCTGTTCCGCGGGATATCGCGCCAAATTCGTAAAACGCCCCGTAGAAGTACGTGGTCCGAGAAGCGGCAATGGCCGATACTCCTCCTTCAGGCGAATGGTCGATAAAAGAGGCAGTCGTCGCTGAATTTCCCGAAAGTGGAATTTACACCTGTCCGATGCACCCGGGGATTCGGTAGTGTCAGCCTACACCATTTGGCGTCTTGTCCGCTGACGTCGCCATTTCAAGCGCTTCTGAAAGAATATTTCGGACGTTGCTGTAGCCGATAAGATCGACGATTCCCGCTCTCATGATTTTTCCCGTCACGCGGTCATTAGCCTCTGTGAGAATGACCCGGACATTTCGCTTGCGGAGGCCAATGATGACTTCTTCAAGTGTCTGCAACGCGGTGATATCGATAAAAGGAACGCGACCTAGTCGGATGATCAATACCCTAGGGTCGGTATGCGTTGCTGCCAGCGCACGTTCGAAGTTCTCGACCGCACCGAAAAAGATCGGACCATCCACCGCGTAGACGAGAATGTCCGCGGGCAGTTTTGCAATTCCCGCGCGCGACAGCTCTCGTTGTAAATCATCTTCGGTTTCTTGACGCACCTCGACACTGCCGGCCATGCGCCGCATAAAGTGTAGCGTTGCGAGAATGACGCCAATGTTGACGGCAACGACAAGGTCCACGAACACGGTGAGCGTGAAAGTGACTAGTAGAATAACGACGTCTGCCAGCGGAGCACGCCTGATAATTTTAGAAAAGTGGCGTACCTCGCTCATATTCCATGCGACAACAAATAGTATCGCCGCCAAAGCCGCCAGCGGAATGTTCACGGCATAGGGAGCGAAGAAGAGGAGGACGAGTACAAGAGTGATGGCATGCACCACGCCCGCGACCGGGCTATTTCCCCCGTTGCGGACATTGGTTGCCGTGCGAGCAATCGCTCCTGTTGCCGCAAATCCGCCGAATAACGGCGCGAAGATATTGGCGACGCCTTGTCCCACGAGCTCTTGATTCGAGTCATGTCGAGTTCCAGCCATTCCGTCGGCGACGACGGCTGATAACAGGGACTCGATTGCTCCCAGCATTGCGATCGTAAACGCTGGGCCCATGAGTTCAAAAATACGTCCGACGCTCATGTCCGGCACGTGGAATGCGGGTAGGCCGCGAGGTATACCGCCGAAGGCGGAACCGATGGTGGCGACGCCGTCGAGATGAAATGCAGCTTGCAGTATCGTCGCAATAAGCAGTGCGACGAGCGGGCCAGGTACGCGCCTGAGTCCGGGTACTTTCGGTGTGGCAACGATAAGTGCCAGCGACAACAGTGCTAACGTAGTCGTTGCGAGATGAAGGTGAGGAAAACCCCGCAACAATTCCCAGAGCTTCTCGTGAAAGTGTTGGCTCGAGATCGTCGGCAACCCAAAGAATTCTTTCCATTGGCCCACAAAGATGACGACCGCGATTCCGGCGGTGAATCCGACGATGACGGGATCGGGAATGAACTTGATGATCCCGCCGAGCCGAACCGCGCCGACGATCAGCAGCATGACGCCGGCCATCATCGTCGCGACTTGAAGTCCGTCGATGCCGTATTGCGCAGTGATGCTCGAAAGAATGACAACGAACGCGCCGGTCGGGCCGGCGATTTGCACGCGGCTGCCGCCGAATACCGATACCAATCCACCCGCGACGATCGCCGTGTATAAGCCCTGCTCGGGTTTCGCGCCTGAGGCAATGGCAAACGCCATCGCGAGCGGCAACGCGACGACGCCGACGACTAAACCGGAGACAATGTTATTGAGCCAATGGCGCCGGCCCAATAAACCGGCACGCTTGGCTTCCAGAAAGGCAATCATTGGCGGCGGCGCGGCGAGTGCATCGCTGTCGGCTCCCTACGTTTTGTACATGGAGGTAGCGGTGAGCGAGCACTGTTCGTCAGCGAGCGCGCCGCCTTCCTTCGTACGGACACGCATTCTCGCACAGTGATCCGCGCGAATGGCGTCGTGGTCTCCGAGAGCATTGGTTTTATGCAGGACCAATAGAAATCAGGAACACTGCTCGGATATCGGAATGGTTGGCCCGAGACTCGTTATGAATACCTTATGCAGTAAGTGGATTCGATACGGCCCGATTCGAAGTCGCGGTTCCCGTCGCACTGAACGACGGGAACCGGTCTATTCATCGACTGCCCAACCTGGATTTTCTAGAACGTCCATCGCCACGCGGCGATTTTGAGCGCGGCAATGAACGCGCCGACCGCCATGCCGACGATGCCCCACACGACGGTCATGATGACGAATTGACGAATGACTTTGTCGTTGTAGGTCGCACTTAGGTCTAAGTCGTTTTGCATAGAGTATGGAATGAGGAACGGACGATGATGTTGTACGATGAAAGGCGATCCATTTACGGTCGCCAAATTACGCATACAAATTACCTGGATAGCGAACCGCTGAAACTACGGGGAGGCCGCAGGTGTCTCCGCGCTGGCACGGAGGAGGCGGAAAAAATCCGTCGAATCCGAGAGCGATTTTGTTCGTTAGGATATTGTGTCGTCCCGATTTGAGGGAATGCCTGCTGTGCTCTGAATGTCGACCGCGAATAATTCGCAGGCGTTACGCGGTTGTCCTCATAGTGCGGAGAGCCGCGATTTGGTTTTCTAGGCGTACCACCAAGCGGTTCGAGGTTCTAAATGAATAACGTATTCGCAATCGCGAGAAAAATAGCCAGTGTGACGGCGTTGTGCGCGCTCGCCGCCTGCGCTCCTCAGCAATCCACCGATAAAGTGGTCAATTCGAAAGCTCCGGTCGATCTAGGTCCGCCACAGGGAGAACCCATTACAGCGGTATTGACGAAGCCGCCACTCGTGCCGCCACCCACGAATCGCAAGACACCGGCTAAAGTCATCGTCGAATTGGAAGTGCGTGAAGTGGAAATGGAAATTGCCGAAGGCGTGAAGTACATGTTCTGGACCTTCGGCGGAACGGTGCCGGGAAGTTTCATCCGTGTGCGCCAAGGCGATACGGTGGAATTCCATCTTAAAAACCATCCCTCCAGCAAAATGCCGCACAACATCGACCTGCACGGCGTGACGGGTCCAGGTGGCGGCGCCGCGTCGAGCTTCACTGCTCCGGGTCACGCATCGCGCTTCACGTTCAAGGCGCTCAACGCCGGCATCTATGTTTATCACTGCGCGACGGCGCCCGTCGGCATGCACGTGGCGAATGGAATGTACGGCTTGATTTTGATCGAGCCGCCGGAAGGATTGCCGCCGGTGGATCATGAGTACTACGTGATGCAGGGCGACTTCTATACCGTTGGCAAGTATCGCGAAAAGGGATTCCAGCCCTTCGACATGCAACGCGCGATCGACGAGCGTCCCACGTACGTCGTATTCAACGGATCCGAGACCTCTTTGACCGGGCCGCGAGCGCTCAAGGCGAACACGCATCAACGAGTCCGTCTGTTCGTCGGCAATGGCGGACCCAATCTTGTGTCGAGTTTTCATGTCATCGGCGAGATTTTCGATCGCGTGCAATACGAAGGCGGCGCGCACGCGCAGGAAAACGTACAGACGACGCTGATACCGGCCGGCGGCGCCGCCATCGTCGAGTTCCGAACCGAAGTGCCGGGCAACTACATATTGGTAGACCACTCGATTTTCCGCGCCTTCAACAAGGGCGCGCTTGCGCTTCTGGAAGTGAAGGGCGAGCCGGAGTTGGCGATCTATTCCGGTAAGGAAGTCGACGAAACGTATATCGGCGACAAAGTCGGCAGCCTCGAATCGGTCGCAGCCGCGTCGGCCGCGAGCGTGCAAGGTAACCTCACCAAGCAACAGCAGATTGACGCGGGTGCGGCTTTGTATAAAGGCACGTGCTCGGTATGTCACCAAGAAGGCGGCACCGGTTTGCCGAATGTTTTCCCGCCGTTAGCAAAGTCGGATTTCCTCGCGGCCGATCCAAAGCGTGCGATTCAAATCGCACTCAACGGATTGTCTGGGAAAGTGACGGTCAATGGCAGCGTCTATGATTCGGTGATGCCGCCGATGACCCAGCTAAACGACGACGAAATCGCGAACATCCTTACCTACGTGAATAATTCGTGGGGAAACTCGGGGCCTGTGATCAGCGCCAAGCAAGTGCACGATGTGCGGGCTACGTCGAAGGCGCCTCAAGGTGCTGCTCACTAGAGCATTGCAGTGCCTGTCAGACGAACGGTCGCGACGCTGATACTGGCTCTATCGGCAGTCGCCGGAGTCTCCGCGCAGACTGCGTCCGACGCAAAATTCATGGCACGCGTTTCCGGCGCAACCTTTGAATCGGTATTGCCGATTGCGCCCGGACAAACAAAGGCGACAGTGGAAAGTTTTCGGATGGACGCCACGCCGGTCACGAATGCTGACTTCGCCCTGTTTTTGAAAATGAATCCAGCGTGGCGGCGCGATCGGATTACGCGCTTACTGGCGGACGGCGAATATCTGAGTCATTGGCGCGATGCTTCGCACCCCGGCGATGAAATTGCGCGGCAGCCTTTGACGCACGTCAGCTGGTATGCCGCACGCGCGTATTGCAAAGCTCGCAACGCACGCTTGCCGACGTGGTATGAGTGGGAATGGGCGGCAGCCGCCAGTGCGACGGTGGCGGACGCCCGCAAAGACCCAGCTTGGCGTCAACAGATACTCGAGTGGTATGCAAGGCCGAGCGCAACCTTGCCGAAGGTGGGATCGACGCCCGCCAATCGCTACGGCATTCGCGATCTTCACGGCGTGATATGGGAGTGGGTGGAGGATTTCAACGGCATGCTCGTCTCTTCCGATAGCCGTTCGCAGAATGATCCCGACGTCACGCGTTTCTGCGGCAGTGGTGCGTTGACAATGGAGCAAAAAGATCAGTACGCGGTGTTGATGCGCATCGCGATGTTGTCGAGCCTGGAAGCGAAGTACACGACCGCGACACTGGGATTTCGCTGCGCTGCCGACGAGCGAGGAGAAACGCAGTGAAAAATTCGAGAGGTTGGTTCTTTGTTGCGTTGGTGTTGCTGTCGTCCGGACTCAAAGCGGCCGACATACCGACGGAATCTCTCTACGGCCTGCCGATTTCGCTGCAGAACCAAGAGGGACGAACGCGCAGTCTGGATCTCTATCGCGGGCATCCTGTCATCGTAACGATGTTCTACGGCAGCTGCCCGAATGCCTGTCCATTGTTGATTGAATCGCTCCGGGCAACCGAACAAGCATTGACCGCGAGTGCCCGTGCGGACCTGCGTGTGCTCATGATCACGATCGACCCCGAGCGCGATACATCCGCAGTACTTGCAAGGCTGGCTAACGCAAGGCGAATCGACCTTAAGCGCTGGACGCTGGCCCGTGTTCTCGATGACGACGTACGAGTATTAGCAGCCGCGCTCGGAGTGCAGTATCGAAAACTGCCGAATGGCGAATATAATCACACCAGCGTTCTTACCTTGGTGTCGTCAACAGGCGTGCTTGGAAAGCAAACGGCGACGCTAGGCAAGGCCGATTCGACCTTCGTCGCCGCGGTTGAGCAAGCCGCAAAACTGGAACACTGAGTATCGAAAAAGCGAGGCGGAGTTGGAACTCACATTCTTAGGCGCAACTGGCACCGTTACCGGCTCGCGTTACTTAATCGATCATCCTTCCGGGAAACTATTGATCGATTGCGGCCTATTTCAGGGCTACAAGCAACTGCGATTGAAGAATTGGTTGCTGCCGCCTTTCGACTCTAAAGCGCTTAGTGGCGTCTTGCTGACTCATGCGCATTTGGACCACAGCGGGTATATTCCGCTTTTGGTGAAACAGGGGTTTCGCGGTCCCATTCACTGTACGCGCGGCACGTTCGAACTCTGCAAGATTCTGTTGCCCGACAGCGGCTTTTTACAAGAAGAACAGGCCAGCTTCGATAATCGGCACGGCTTCAGCAAACACAAACCCGCCTTGCCTCTTTACACGGAAGCGGATGCAGAAGCGTGTTTGAAATATTTCGAGGTGCAACGGGTCGATGATCCCTTTGAACCGGTCCAAGGTGTAACAGCGAACTTTCGACCGTCCGGTCACTTGCTTGGTGCGGCTAGCATCCGGTTACAAACCAATTCAACCTCGATCACATTTTCCGGCGACGTGGGGCGCAGTAATGATCTGCTGATGAACCCTCCTGCACCTCTTGAGCCCGCTCACTATTTGGTTCTCGAATCGACGTATGGCGATCGATCTCATCCCAACGTCGACATGGAAACGGAAATCGGCTCCCATCTCGCGGCTGCGTGTCAACGCAAAGCGACTATTGTCGTGCCGGCATTTGCGGTTGGACGAGCACAGCTATTATTGCTCTTGATCTCGCGCCTTAAAGCGAAGGGCGTGATTCCAGATGTGCCTGTGTTCCTCGACAGCCCCATGGCGATCGATGCCACGTGGCTTTATCACGCGCTCGCTCACGAACATAGGCTCTCGGCGCCGGAGTGCGCGGCGATGTTTCATGCCGCGCAGCTCGTGCGCTCCGCCGAGCAATCCAAGACGCTTGCGAGCAACAAGGGACCGCAGATCATTATTTCGGCGAGCGGCATGGCGACGGGCGGGCGAGTACTGCATCACTTGAAGCGATGGGCACCTGACCCTAACTCGCTCATTCTTCTTACGGGATTCCAAGCGGGCGGCACTCGCGGCGCATCACTCGCGGCCGGTTCGCGCACTCTCCGCATTCATGGCGCGGATGTGCCGATCAACGCACAAGTGGTGCAAATTAGCTCGATGTCTGCGCACGCCGATGCGGCCGAGCTCGTTGAATGGATACGACCACTCTCCAAACCGCCGCGAAGGGTGTTTTTGACGCACGGCGAACCTGCTGCGTGCGACGCGTTGCGCCAACGTATTGAGCGCGAATTGCAATGGGATGTAACCGTCCCCGAATTCCGAGATTCGATCGCCCTGTAGATGTCCACCGGTCAATATTCCGTTGGGGAAACTCCCGGACTCGCTTCGGCTTTCCCGGGGACAGTTACTCTGGTTCTTAGTGCAGCATAGGAGCATCGGGTCACCGCCGACGAGGACTCCCCAAGTTCGGTGGCCAGAGGCTTCGCCCATGATCTTCGACGTTAGTGCGCGCACTGTTCAACTGCAGCAACGGTTGTTGGCGTTCTTCGACGAGCATATCTATCCGAGTCAGCTCGCGCACACGCTCGAAGTGGAGAAAAATCGCAAGATCGACGCACCGTTCGCGCCGCTGCAGGTTATCGAAAATCTAAAACGGCGTGCCCGCGCCGCCGGTTTATGGAATCTATTCCTGCCGAACTCCCCGCATGCCCCCGAGGGCCTAACAAATCTCGAATACGCGCCTCTTTGCGAAATTATGGGTCGCGTTCCATGGGCGCCTGAAGTATTCAATTGCTCGGCACCGGATACCGGCAACATGGAGACACTGGAGAGATACGGCACGGACGCGCAAAAGAAAAAGTGGCTTTTGCCCTTGCTCGCGGGCGAGATTCGTTCCGCATTCCTGATGAGCGAACCGGCCGTGGCTTCGTCAGACGCTACCAATGTCGAATGCAGCATTCGTCGCGACGGCGATGAGTATGTCATTTACGGACGCAAATGGTGGTCGAGCGGCGCTAACGATCCACGTTGCAAAATTTACATCCTCATGGGGAAGACCGACCCGAGCGCATCTCGACATCAACAGCAGTCTATGATCCTAGTTCCGGCCGATGCGCAGGGCGTGACTGTCTTGCGTCATCTTCCCGTGTTCGGTTATGACCATGCGCCACACGGCCATGCGGAAGTGGATCTCAACAATGTCCGTGTGCCGACGAGTAATATTTTGCTGGGTGAAGGACGAGGCTTTGAGATTGCGCAAGGTAGATTGGGTCCCGGAAGAATTCATCACTGCATGCGTTCTATCGGTGTCGCGGAATACGCGCTCGAACTCATGTGCAAGCGATTGACGAAACGCGTCGCATTCGGAAAACTGCTCTCGAAGCAATCGGTATGGCAGGGGCGAGTAGCAGATTCGCGATGTGCGATCGATCAGGCGCGGCTGATGGTTTTGAACGCGGCGCATAGGATGGATACCGTCGGCAACAAAGTCGCTCGCGCCGAAATCGCGATGATCAAGGTCGTCGTACCGAGTATGGCGCTCAACGTCATCGACTGGGCGATCCAGGCCCATGGCGGGGCGGGTGTCACCGACGATTTTCCGTTGGCTCATCTGTGGGCGTCACAGCGCACGCTACGCTTTGCCGACGGTCCGGATGAAGTACATAGGAACGCAATCGCGAAGCTTGAGTTTGCCAAGTACTCCGGCTCGGCCGACTCGGTCGAAATGCCTATTACCCGGGGAGCTTGACAGAGCGAAATGACGGGCGACTTCCCAGGATGCGATGCCACGCGGCGGCTCGTAAGCACGCCGATGAAGAATCAGACTGATTATGGAATACCTTCGTTCGCTGCAACATTGGTTTTCCTGCTGATAATTTTGGAGGAATGTCGACGTATGAAAACTTACAAACTATCTTCGATCGCGATTGCGCTGATGGCGTTGTTGCTCAGTGTTTCCGCGCACGCGGATTTTCTGGCAATGAGTGGCGCTGAATTGTACGGTCGCTTTTGCGCATCCTGTCACGGTGCGAAAGGGCAGGGAGATGGGCCGGTATCAAAGTCCTTCAAAACCGAGGTGCCGGATTTGACGCTCATTGCACGCAGGCAGGGCGGTTTGTTTCCACGGGAGCGTATTGAGCGAATCATCGACGGGCGCTTTACGATCCTGGCGCATGGTTCAAGGGAAATGCCAGTATGGGGTGCAGAGCTCTCACGCACTGAGATCGGAAATCCCGACGCAGAGCGAGCAACGCAGTTGATGATTCACAGGCTACTGCAGCATGTAGAGTCGCTACAGCGCATCGAATTAAGAGAAGGAAGTCGGAAATGAAATTGGAATACGGCAATGCGAAACACCGAATTCTGATCGTCGGCGGTCAGTCGGATAAGTGGGATGGGCGCTTCGTGAATTCGCGGCTTCGAGGAAATAGTGCACCGTAGTTTCTGGATAGATAAGCTCGTCATGTTACTTTCGCAAAAGATGGCACCGCATGCGGATATTTGGCGCCGAGCGGTATTGCTTTGTTTACTGTGCGTTGCGATTGGCGCCATTGCAACGTCCGAAGCGCTGCATTCGCTTCTGCTCGGTATCTTGTCGGAGTCGAAGGAAGTGATCGAACGTTATCCGACGGCCGGCGGCCTTCTATTCGTGTTTTGTGCGGCGCTTTCGGCGATGTTGGCGTTCGTATCGGTCGCAGTCATTGTGCCGATCGCTGTGTTTACGTGGGGTGCCCCGGTCAGCATGTTGTTGCTTTGGTTCGGGTGGATCTTGGGCGGCGCACTCAGTTTCGCGGCGGGGCGGGCCTTCGGCGGGCCGCTGCTGCGGTGGGCGGTCTCACCGAGAACACTTCAGAAATTCGAATCGCATGTCCATCGCGACATGCCGTTCTTCATAGTCCTGCTCTTTCAGGCAGCGGTTCCGTCTGAGATTCCGGGCTATTTGCTTGGCACGGTGGGCTACCGATTCGATCGCTATCTTCTAGCACTCGCTATCGCTGAACTTCCCTTTGCGGCCGCAACGATCGCGCTGAGCGAAAGTCTGGTCGCGAATCGCGCTTGGACTCTTTGGACGGGCGGCGCCGGGTTGGTGACGGTCAGCCTTGGCGCGATTCTTTTGCTAAGGCGCCGATCGTTGCCTTAAATGGATCAACACAACTGGGCCCGGCCGTTCCGGATGCCGGTCGGACCCTCGGAGTTCAACTAGCTCCATTCGTCGGCTGTTCACTTACATCTGCCTTCTTGAGTGCGATAAGCAGCCTAATTTGTTCTTCCTGATACTCCAGTAAGCGAGTGAGTTGCTGTTGACGTAAGTCGTCCATTTTTTCGTGCAAGCTCATAATTTCAAGTTCGGCTTTAAGATTGACCTCGTAATCATGCGCCGCAGCCATGCGATCCTTCGCCGCTTGGCGGTTCTGCGACATCATGATGACCGGTGCTTGGATCGCGGCCAGCATCGAGAGAAGCAAGTTCAGGAATATATAGGGATAAGGGTCGAACGCTTTGCCGCGAGTCAGCAAGAAGGAGTTGACGCCGATCCATGCTAATAGCACTAGGCCGAAAAAGATGATGAATGGCCACGAACCGCCGAATGCAGAAACGCGATCGGCTAGCCGATCGCCGAAACTCAAGTCCTCTTCAAAAACGCTGTTAGTATTTCGGGTAATGTGCAACCGATCCGCAATGCGGCAAATGACGCGGCGATCGCGTTCCGGCAAATCGTCGAAGCCGGTTTTTAACAGGCGTTCGGCAAGGTCTCTTACTTTGATATCCATGGTGGTTCCTCTCCAACTGCGCTATTGCTTCGGTGAAATGGAGAGTACACGTGCATCGTTCACGTTTGCTATGAGTACGCTCGCACTCACCCATTTCTCTTGAGGGCGCTACGATCAACCTATTGGTTCGGGAAGAATGCTTGTCGATTATTTCGTGTAAAACTAGGGAATCCACGGTACGACTCACGGCTTCCACCGGTTAACGCTATTACATCATTGAGCTTTAATAGATGCCCGAATGGCTAAGTGCCGATGTATCTATGAACTCTGCCGTGACTTTCGATGCAGAATTGCTTCGACGCTATGGAGTTCAAGGGCCACGCTACACTTCATACCCATCGGCGACGCAATTTCAAAGCGACTTCGGCGCGGCGGAGTTATGCGCGCAGGCATCGATAAGTAACGCATCGTCGGTACGGCGTCCACTATCGCTTTACATACATGTTCCGTATTGCTTCAGCCCGTGCTTCTATTGCGGGTGTAATCGTGTAATCACGCGCGACATGGGAAAGGGTGGCCATTACGTGCATCGCTTGATGCGCGAAATGGAACTTGCGGCTCCGCTTTTTCACGATCGCGAAGTGATTCAACTGCATTTGGGCGGCGGAACGCCTAACTTCCTGCGCGGCGAAGATCTTGTGAGGCTTATGGAAAGCGCGGATCGGCTGTTTCACTTCAGTCGTGCGGCGAGTCGCGATTTCTCGATTGAGATCGATCCGCGATTTATCGAGCCGGGAGCTATAGCAGCTTACGCTGCCCTCGGACTCAATCGTGCAAGCCTTGGGGTTCAGGATTTCGATGAAGCGGTCCAGGTCGCAGTCAATCGCGTGCAAAGTGTCGAAGAGACATTGGCGGTCGTCGATGCGTGCCGCGCTGCAGGATTTAGATCGATCAATATCGACTTGATCTATGGCCTGCCAAAACAAACGCTCACCGGGTTTGCCAAAACCCTCAAGACAGTGATTGGCGCGCGCCCGGAACGGTTGGCGATCTATGGGTATGCGCACATGCCGACGATGTTCAAGGCGCAGCGCCAAATAAATTCGGCCGATCTGCCGGATGCCGAGCTTAAACTTTCGCTTCTGCAGTTGGCAATTGACAAGCTTACAGCGGCCGGCTATTGCCACATCGGCATGGATCATTTTTCATTGCCGGACGACGAGCTGGCTCGCGCGCAAATGGACGGATCGTTGCATCGAAATTTCATGGGCTACACGACCCATTCGGACACGGATTTGGTCGGTATTGGAGTCAGTGCGATTAGTCATGTCGGCTACAGCTATAGTCAGAATCCTCGCAACTTATCTGCTTGGGAAATCGCGATCGACCAGGGCCGGCTTCCCGTATGGCGGGGAAAAAGCCTTGATAAGGACGATTGCGTACGCGCCGATGTCATTCAGCAATTGATGTGTAATGGCGCCGTCCGCATTGCGGATATCGAACGTAACCACGCGATCCGCTTCCCGCAGTATTTCGCGAAAGAGCTCGTTCGCATCAAAGCGCTCGAAGCCGACGGTCTCTTGGAGTTGAATGAGGAGGTTATCCGTGCGACGCCGCGCGGTCGCCTGTTGCTTCGTATCGTCGCTATGTGCTTCGATCGATACTTGGAGAAGCCGTCAGTGCAGGGTACGATTGCGACAGGTGCTGCTGGCGAAGCACCACGCTATTCGGAGGCTATTTAGCGAACAAATGCCAAGCAATCCACAGAGCCAACGTTGATGTGAAAAGTCCGCCCGCCACCCATGCCGCGAACCGTGGCGATCCCGTGATACCGCTAACTAGCAACTTTGTCGCAGCATTGGCAGTGAATCCAAGTAGCACGGCGAGTTGAGCTTCGTGCGCCGACAGCACCTGATTGTGCGCCAACATGGCTGCCGAAATCGCACTTGAATGTGCGTCGGCAAGGCCCGCTACAGCAGTGCTTGCTAGTGCCGCGCTTGGCCCGAACCATCGCGACAATAGCAATGAAATCATCAGCACGGCGCTAATCGTTGAGCCGAATACAAGGGCAGCGCGCAGATTGATCGGCCGATCCAGATTAATGTCGTCCTGAGGCTCACCCTTGCGTGAAAATGCCAGCAGGCCCAATCCATATAAAGCGCTCGCGAGAGCTGCCGCGCTACAGGCTGGCACCAAGGAATAGGTGAGCGGAATGTCGACTGCCGCAATAACGGAAAGAATAAAGAGCGCGGTCGTGACGGACGAAAAGGTGGCTGCTGCCGCAGCGCTGATTGTTTGCGCCAGATGCTGCTTGCTCCGGCTTCCCATTGCGCCGTGTGTGGCGGCACTTGAGACCAGCCCGCCGAGAATTCCAGCGACCATAAGTCCTTTATTTGGACCCCACAGGCGAAGTCCCACATAACCAAGTGCATTAACGGCCATGACGAACACTACGACAACCCAAACTCGATATGGATTGAAAATGTCCCAAGGGTCGACAGTTCGGTTCGGCAAGAGCGGAAGAACGATTAGCGCGGCAGCCGCCAACAAAAATACGTCGCGCAATTCCTTTTCGCTTAGGCGATGCTTGACCACTTCGTGCAGCCAAGGTCGCGCCGCAAGGAGTAACGTCACGACCACCGCCGTGCCCGCGCTATACGCGGGATAAGGCAAGCTCAGTGCGCCAAGCGCAAAGGCTACCAGGAGCGCTATTTCCGTCGTTACGCCCGGATCGGTTGCGCCGCTTCGCAAATAACCTGCAATGGCTATCGCGCCCACTAATAATGCGAACGCGGCGATTGCCAGTGGGTGATTGAGCAATGCAGCCGCAACACCAAGCAAGCTCACTAGAGCGAACGTTCTAACACCGGCGATCTCGCGATCCGGTCCGCTTCCTTTCGATCGCTCGCGTTCCGTACCGATCAATAAGCCGACGCCAAGCGCGACCGCGGTCGATACAACCATCGTTTCGATATTGATCGCGTTCGTCATGTGCTAATCAATAGTCACGCCGTTAGGGCGCATCTTCAAGCGATCTTTAGTGGGGCCGGACAGGCGCGAAAGATAATCGGCTGTGGCTTCCATTTCGTCGTCCTTGATGGTCGCGAGGAAACGGTCTAAATCCGGATCGACATTCCGGCGATGTCCGTCGGCCAGTGCGCGCATTTCCCGAAGCAAGTAGGCGTAGTGTTGATTCCGAAGCGACGGTACAAATCCATCGTCGTCGCCGCGAGCATCCTCCTCATGGCAAGACGAGCATTGCTCGCGAAAGATCGCCTCGCCTAAGAGCAGGTTCTTTCCGTTTCCCTTGTTGATGGCCTTGGTCGGAGGAAGCGAATTGATGAAGGCGGCGACATCTATCCAAGTCTGTGGATCGTTCAATGTCTTACGCGCGATTACGCTATGCATCGTCTTGCTGTCGCGGTCTCGCTCGGAGAAGTCGGCAAATTGCTTAATCAGATACGCCAAGCGTTGACTGGCGAGCGCGGGCATGCCTTTGGCATTACCTTCGGCTTTCACGCCATGACAGTTAGCACAGTTATTCCTATACACCACCCCACCGACGCTCGGCTTAGAGTCGAGCATCAATGCGGTGCGAATCAACTGGTCCACCTTTTCCGGAGCAGCTTGCGCAAATGGTGAATACGAAAAGATCAGCAGTAGAGCGACCATCATTCTACTAACAAATAAGGAGTTCATGTTGGTTCTCTATAGCATTAGTGCTGTGAAGACGTAGCTGGCAGATCCAGGTTTCCTATCGTGAGTGAAAAATCCTGATGGCAGGTAATCAAAACGTTTGGAAAGGTAGGAAAACGTGCGAACAGGTCGTCATCGACGTTACGGTCGGACAACTCGTCAAAGAACGAATGCGCTTCTTCTTCGTAGACATCGAGCGTAAGACTCCCGATCGATTTATTTTTTAAGCCCTGAGAGATCGCGCCGGTATCGACGACGGCGCCGCGGCTGGTGTTAATGAGCATCACTTCTTATTTCATCCGTTGAATGGACTCCGAGTTAATCAAGTGCTGCGTTTGTGGCGTTAGCAGGACGGGGCGCAAAGGCGACATTTTGGTTGCCGAAATACCGGCGTGAAAAAGAAACGACGCCGTTTCAATCTGTACCGGTCAGGGTAAGATACATTTTTACCAAGTGAGCCACGGAACGAGCGCCCATTTTGTCCATAACGTTGGCGCGATGAATTTCGACAGTGCGCTCGCTTAACTCCAAATCGATGGCGATGACTTTATTCGCCCGGCCGTCGACGACCAAGTCCAGGACTTGACGCTCTCTCTGCGTTAACGACTCGAAGCGTTTCTTCAAGTCCGCCTTCTGCAGCACCGTCTTGCGATTCTCGGTGTCTTGTTGTAAGGCATGGTTAATGCGATCGACTAGATCTTGGTCACGGAAAGGTTTTTGAACGAAGTCGAAGGCGCCTTCCTTCATGGCTTGCACGGCCATCGGGACATCGCCATGGCCGGTGATGAAGATCACCGGCAACATCGAACCTCCTTTGTTCAGGCGCTGCTGCACTTCAAGTCCGCTCATTTCCGGCATGCGGATATCGAGTACGACGCAGCCGTGCTGTCCGGGATCGTGCTTCGCCAAGAATTGGGAAGGCAAAGCGAACGGAACCACCTTGTGACCGATGGTCGCCAGTAACGTGGTCAACGCTCGTCGCATTCCCTCATCGTCGTCCAATACATAAATGACGGCGGCATCTTTCTTGATGTCTTTCATGGGGCAGCTCGCAGATTATGCTTCGTTATAGGCGGGCAGACTAAACCAAAATCGCGACCCCTCGGGGGACGATTTAAAGCCGATAGTGCCTTCGTGCATTTCAACGATAGCACGACTGGAGGCAAGGCCTAAGCCGGTGCCGTTCGATTTGGTGGTGTAGAACGGTCGAAAGATCTGGCCATTCGCTTCCTCGGGAATGCCGACGCCGTTGTCGGTCACGGCAATCTCGACGGAGTAGCGATCACTGGCCACCGTGACTTTGACGTGTGGTTCTCGTCCGCCATGTTCGGTCTCGAACGCATTCTGTATTAGCGTAAACAGCACATGTTGGACACGCAACGGATCGGCAAAGGCGTCTGGAACGCCAGGCGCGACGTCAATCTGCAAATGAGCGCCGGTACGCTCGCCCAGTACGTTAAGCAGTGGGGAAAGTTCAGCCAAGACGGTGCCGATAGAGCAACGCGTCCTCTGCAATGCCTCACGATTAAATAGACGGCGGATGCGACGGATACCTTCGCCCGCGCCCAGCGCTTCCCTGCTGATTTGACGCATTGTATCTGCCGCCGCTTCGATCATCGGTGGAGACTTGGTTAGCATTCTCTCGGCCGCCTGAGAGTAAGTTGCGATCGCTCCTAGAGGTTGGTTGAGTTCGTGCGCCAATCCGCTCGCCATTTCTTCCAGAGCCGACGCGCGCGCCACATCCATCAACCGGGCCAATAAAGCCTGTATTTCAGCGCTGCCGGTCGAAGCGTTGACCACGGGCGGCCTTTCGCTAGAGAGGAGGGGTATTTTCTGCACAGGCGTTTCCCGACAAGAAACAATTTGAACGTTGGATGGCATGCTCATGAAAAGCGCATGGAGTCATGTGCAGGTTGCCAGAATACGGAGATCGGGTCACGCGTGAAAACCCGCAGAAAGAAGCGCCTTGCCCTTAGTGCGGCGTCGACTACCAAAAGGGCTTAGTCGCTGGCATTAACTTGAACCACAAGGTCGCGGCCGCGCGGGTGGTTGCCGATGCATGCACGACCCAGACCGTATGTATAAGGCTGTTGAAGTTGATTGCTTAAAACGGCAAAGACTCTGCGAAGTCCGGGATCTTTATCACCAATGCGTCAGAAGGGAGGTGTTCGAGAATGTCTTCGGCGGTGCTGCCGACGAAAGTCCGGCCAAGGCCGCTACGTGCGATAGCGCTCATCACTACGATGTCTGCCGGCAACAGGTCGGCAAGTTGCGGGAGGTATTCAGTCGGACTGCCTAGCTGTATATGAATATTGGCGGGCGCGACATGAAAATCGGCAAGGAGGGACGTGATTTGTGCTTGCTTATGATGTTCCTCTCGTTGCAGCACTTCCGACGCGCGCACCCTTGTCGTCGGCCTGCCCGCTGTCGCTTTTGCCACGGCAACTTCGGAAATGTAAGCGTGCGCGACATGCAATTGACCGCCGAGTCGTTGGGTGACGAACGAGGCATAGTCCAAGATATGCCGGTCAAGCATGGCCGGTTTGTCGCTGACATGGCCGGGATCAATCGCGGCCACGATGCGCGGACTCGAACTCCACGGCCGTGGTTTAACGAGCAACAGCGGTAATGGGCAATGCCGAATGAGCTGCCAGTCCGTATTGCTCAGAAACGTGCGTCGGGCGAAGGAATGATGATGTGTTTCTTTAACGACGAAATCCGCCATGGTGTGCTGCGTTCGCTTGAGCACTGCCATGTACAGCGAATCCGCGAGTTCCGTCGTTGACGTATCGACGGCGAGGCCGCGAACTCGTAACGGGGCCGCTAGGCTCTCAAGCAGTGGACGAAGATCCTCTACAAAAGGCAGTGTGGGGTACGCTCGCGTGTGTATTGTCCGACGCGTTGTCCGCGAGGCTTTGGTGTCGCAGGCGAATAATTCTAGCTGCGCGTCGAATTGCTTAGCCAACAGTGCCGCTTTGGCAACTGCCGGTCGTTCCTCGCAAGTGGGGTCGACAATAGCCAGGATTTTACGTATAGGCTCCATAAACGGCTTTTTAGGCACGGTTGCAGGTGGAGCACTGCGTGGCGAAAGGCACCGCTTGCAAGCGCGCATCGGGTATCGCTCTGCCGCATTGCTTGCAGATGCCGTATTGATTCAATTGCAATCTCTGTAGCGCGTCGTCGATGGCCGCAATTTCCCCGCGCGCTTCGGCGCCGATGGCAGTTAGGACTTCGTCGTTCTCCAGTTGGATCGCTCGATCGGCGGAGTCCGCTACTAAAGCTTCGTTGCGCCGTTCCAGGTCGCGATCGACTCGCATTTGGCGATCGATCAATTCCGCACGCCGAGTAAGGAGCCTTATGCGAATGTGCGATAAATTCCGCCGTGCCACTTCGATATTCTCCGATGCATTGACTGGCCGTTAACATCCGATAACAGGGCCCTCTTGTCTCTAAGTAACTGGCGCAGAAGATTCAGTGGAGTTCCTCGTGCCGGCCTCGATTTGATGGGATACGGCTGAAAGTGCTTAGCGGCCTGTGAAAACGGTCGTTGTGTGAAGGCGGGTGAAACCTCAGGATTTGTCGGTTCGGAGCGCGACGTGATCTAGCAGCGGAACTTGGCCCGCGAATCACTCTGCATGGAGTCCTATTAGGCTAGGTGTTCGCCGTAATGGCGTTCGGGAGTCGCGGGTTCCTGCTGCGAACCGGGTGAGTCACCATTAACTAGAACGAATCAAAGGGGTATCCTCATGACCGAACATTTACACGCCATCGTTTGGATCGACCATAAGGAAGCGAAAATCTTCTATGTCGATGCCACCGAAGCCGACAAACTGGTGATTCCATCGCATGCGACCGGTCGTCATTCGCACCACAAGGCGAACGTTACAGGCAGCGGACACCAAGGAGTGGACAAGGAATTCTTTAAGCGCGTTATCGCCGCGCTAACGAACGCTGCCGATATCCTGGTAGTTGGGCCTGCCAACACCAAGGCCGAACTGAAGAACTACATGGCGGATTTCGTTCCCGAACTGGCAAGTCACATTGTCGGTGTTGAATCCCTGGACCACCCCAGCGATCGTCAGCTGATTGCCTTAGCGCGGAAGTTCTTCAAAGCAGAAGTTAAAGCGCATGGGTGATAAAACGCCGAGTGCGAACGCAATGGCAAGGGAGGTAGATGCATCCTGCGTCGCATCGCTCGACAAACTCTCCGTCTT
>CAZQYC010000013.1:41368-59172 GCA_964597495.1 uncultured Steroidobacteraceae bacterium
TGGCAAGGGAGGTAGATGCATCCTGCGTCGCATCGCTCGACAAACTCTCCGTCTTGTCTGATGGTGCGATCGATGGGGCCATTCGTGACGCGAACATCGCTCGCATCGTCAACGATTCTGCCTATCTTCCGGCGGATCAGGATATAGGGGTTCTGGAGAACGATGCGTCTCGTGGGTTGCGACTGGAACTCGAGTACTTGAAGCCGGATTGGTACCTGGCGCGCGGGGGAATCGACCACACGATCGTCGTTTTCGGCAGCACGCGAATCGAAGACCCGATTATTTCCGCGAGCAAATTGGCCGCCGCAAAAAGGGAACGAGACAAGAACCCGAACGATCCGCTGGTTCAGCGTCAGCTTCGGATCGCCGAGCGCGCCCACGAAAACAGTCGGTACTATGAGATTGCTGTGGAGTTCGGACGACTAGTAGGGCGCGCGCCCAGTGATGACAAACGAACTCGACTGTTCGTGATGAGCGGAGGCGGGCCGGGGATCATGGAGGCTGTTCACCGCGGCGCCTATGAAGTAGGCGCCAACTCGGTCGGGTTGAATATCGTGTTGCCTTTCGAGCAGTTGCCTAATCCTTATGTGACTCCGGGCCTCTGCTTCAACTTTCGTTACTTCGCCCTGCGCAAACTTCACTTCATGCACCGTGCCCGGGCGCTCGTCGCATTTCCAGGCGGTTTCGGAACGCTGGACGAGCTATTCGAAACGCTTACGCTGGTCAGCACAAAGAAAATCGCACCGCTGCCTATCATTCTCGTGGGCGAAGCCTATTGGAAACGCACGATCGACATCGAGTTCATGGTGAGCGAGGGCACGTTAAGCGAAGAGGAGAGCAAGCTGTTCTGGTATTGCGAGACGGCTGAAGAAGCTTGGCATGGCATTTTAAATTGGTATGACGGACAAGGGCGTGGGCTGTTTAACACCAAGGCGTTGTAGTGATCGAGAGTATATCCAGCAAAGGGAGGTGGGCATGTCGAGTCGAAGGACATTGTTCGTTTCGTTGGTAGCGATCGCAATCCAATTCGCATCGCTTGCCAATGCCGGCGAAGCCCCGGTTCTTTCCGGCGCCCAGCTCTACAGCACGTTTTGCGCGAGCTGCCATGGGTCGACGGCGCATGGTGACGGTCCAGTCGCGCCGCTTCTAAAGACAGCCGTGCCAGACCTCACGCTCTTCGCCGCTCGACGCGGCGGCGTATTTTCGCCCAAGGAGATGCAACGGATCATTGATGGCCGTATTTCGATCGCGGCACACGGAACGCGGGAGATGCCCGTGTGGGGTCGTGAGTTGTACGGCTATGACGGTAAAGATGCGGTTCGACGAAAACGAGTGAATGAAATGATTGCCGAACTGGTCGCCTATCTCGGGTTCATTCAAACGGTCAGAGTGGACTAATGGGTTTTCTTGCAGTCAATGCCGAACATCATGCGTAATGCAAGCGCATGCTATCGAGTAATCGCGGCGGTTGTATTCATCGCGGCTGTTTCCTCGGTATGGATATACCGGAATTTCTCGCGCGATCTCGATTCCGCACGCGCCCGCGTCTCGATCAGCGAGGTCGTCGATACGCGCTGCGGCCCAGTTGAATATGCAGCCATCGGTCAGGGAGCGCCGCTCTTGGTAGTCCATGGTTCGGGCGGGGGGTTCGACCAAGGATTGGATTTCGGCGCCGCTTTCGCGGCACAAGGATTTCGCGTCATTGCTATGTCGCGCTTCGGTTACCTCAAGACGCCGCTGCCCCCTAATGCGTCAGCCGAAGCGCAGGCGGATGCCCATGCCTGTTTGCTCGACGCCTTGGGCGTGAAGCGTGCCACTATTGTTGGCGCTTCCGCTGGAGCTCCTTCGGCATTGCAGTTTGCTTTACGACATCCCGATCGTTGTTCCGGGGTCGTTTTGGTTGTTCCCGCACTTTACGTGCCGCGTGCCCAAGGAACGCCTTCCGTCAAGGTTCCTCGCGACACTCAATTCCTGTTTGACACGGCGCTGAAGTCGGATTTCTTGTTTTGGTTTGGCCCTTCGATTGCACGCAACGTATTTCTGAAATCGATTTTCGCGACGTCGCCCGACCTGGTTAGAGATGCAAGTCCGGAAGAAAAGGATCGCGTTGACATGATGATCGAACACATTCTGCCGGTGAGCGTGCGGCGTCTCGGATTGCTCAACGACTCAAAAGTCATTCAATCCCTTCCACGTTATCCCCTCGAAGAAGTTCGCGCCCCGACGTTGGCCATTAGCGTCGCCGATGACTTGTTCGGAACATACGATGCAGCCCAATACACGGCCGCCCATATCCCGAATGCTCGGTTCGTCGGCTACGAGACCGGAGGGCATCTCTTCGTCGACCGTCGCGCGGCGATGGTGGCAGAGATTTCAAGCTTTCTTAAAGTGCCTAACGACAATGACGAAAAATAGGTTTTGCTGCTGCGAGGCGGTACGTAGCCGATAGCCGGAATTCACTATTCGCATCGGAGGCCGGCAACGCTAATGTGACACAAGATAAAGAGGAGATTTTATGAAAACGGTTACGAAAGACGATTTGATCCGCGACCTCGGTATCGTGGTCGACGATTTGGAATCGCTGATTCACGCGTCGGCGAACACGGCAAACGAGAAAGCGATCGCCGCGCGCGGGCGTGCTGAGTTGCTCGTTAAATCCGTGAAAGGCCGCCTGAAGGAAGTCGAACGGTCTGTGGCCGACAAGGCCGCTGCGGCAGCGGAAGAAATTGATGCCTATGTGCGGGAGCATGCCTGGGAGACTGTCGCGGCCGCCGCGAAGGCGGGCGTATTTCTCGGGATGCTGCTTCAGGAGCGCAAACACAAAATCCAAGCCGCGAAGGACGTGCATAACTAGGATGCCGCAGAAGTCGGCTAGTTCGGCTCTTGCACTTCCGGTCCTCATGAAGGCTAATATCGGGATGGATCGTAAATTCATCTCCTATCCAGCCGTTCTGCTGGGGCTATTTGTTTTGGCATGGCTACTGCTCGCCGTGAATCCGGTGAGCCGGGGCGATTGGTTCCTCGAAAACTTGTTGGTGCTCATCGTGGTTCCGGTGCTGGCGTTGACGTATCGGCGTTTCCGCTTTTCCAACCTCGCTTACTCTTGCTTTGCGCTGTTCTTCTTCCTGCACATCATCGGCGCTCATTACACCTATTCGCTCGTGCCGTACGACGAATGGTGGCGTTCGCTATTCAACTCGACGATTACCGATGTATTCGGTTTCACTCGAAATCACTTCGACCGACTACTTCACTTTCTTTACGGGCTGCTCATCGTCATTCCTTCCGGCGAACTCTTGATGAGAGTAGCGCCTTCGCGCGGGGTTTGGGGATGGTTATTGCCGGTTTTATTCGTCACTTCGCATTCCGTGATTTACGAAGTGATTGAATGGATTGCAGCGGCTACAGTCGGCGCCGAGTTGGGTCAGGCCTATCTGGGCACACAAGGCGATGTGTGGGACGCGCAAAAAGATATGGCGCTCGCATTAGTAGGCTCCATTGTTGGCAATATCCGTCTAAGCATGCGTCAAGGACCTCTCCGTGCATAACCGCAAGTCCTCATCCGCCTATCGGCACGACGGCAAGCACTATCTCGTGGAACTCAATCTCAGAGACGCGAGGCAGCTATTCAACAGTTTGGATCCCGCGCCGTTTAGAGAAAAGGATCTCGATCCTGCTGCCGAGGAATACATTGTTGGTGCGGTGCGCGAATTGGGTTTGCGTCACGCATCGAGAATCGTCGTTCATCTTCCGCCCGACGGGTTCAACGAGGAAAGCGGACATTCGATCGCGAGTGCGATTCAACATTATTTCGACTATCGTGCGCGTCATGCGACTGAAGAATTGAAACAATTGTTGGTGCGGGGAGCGGTTAGCCTCATTATCGCGCTGGCGTTTCTTTTTCTATGCCTTTGGGCGGGGCAGTACGTCATTCATTTGAACTTGCCGGCGGCTCAATCAATCATGGGCGAGGGTCTGCTCATCTTGGGCTGGGTCGCCATGTGGCGGCCGATAGAAATTTTTCTTTACGACTGGTGGCCGCTGCGGCGCCGGATTCGAGTCTTCCGACACATCGAAGCAATGCCGATCGACGTAAAAGACCGGCCGTCCCATGTAACGCGGAGCGCGAATGCTCATTCTGATTGAGGTAGCCTCGCGGGCGTAGGCCTATGCGGTCGGTATCTATCTGCTTAGGGAACTTCCCGATGTCTTCAGGAAGTTTGAATGAGAGAGTGTTTACAGCGGAGGCCTGCAATGAACAAATCGAACAACGAGTTCCAAGCGCCAAGACTCCCATTTTGGCGAACCCCATGGGGGATCGCTTTTGTAATCGTTCTCGTGGCAGCGCTGGGTCTGATCGCAATCGATCACAAGGCGCATGCATTGGGATTCATGCCTTATGCGCTGCTGGCGGCGTGCCCGTTGATGCATCTCTTCCACCATCGAGGGCATCGTCACGGTCCGCCTTCGCATCATCACGAGAGAGAAACGGCCGGCGCCGATAAGCAGGACCGAACCGGCGATTGAGGATGCCGCCGCTACATGTTGAGTGCCGAGCGTTCGTGTCGGCCAGATCGGACCTCTTGTTTGTTCATCTGGACGATCACCTCCGTCTGTCGAAGCACATGACGCAGTCGTCGTGGAGGATGGCAGGCTCAAAAATGTCGATCGAGACCGATGGCCTCGAAGGAAAGGCGCAGGGATCTCACATACGACTCCACGCAAAAGTTTTGGGTATCGAGCTATCTGTTGACGAGGCTGTGATCGAATATCGACCCCCAGAACGTAAAGCGTGGCGGACGACCGGTGTGCCGCGGTTGCTGGTCATTGGCGAATACACGATGGGTTTCGAGATCAAGACAGAAGGCGCCGGATCGTTACTCCGCGTGTTTATCGATTACGAACTCCCTCGTAACTGGATAGGCCGGTGGTTCCCGGTCGTGGGAAAGTGGTACGCGCGTTGGTGTACGCAACAGATGGCGAGCGATGCGGCGACGTATTTCAGTAACGCTGTTCGGCACCAATGATGCGTGTCCACACGATATGATGGATATGTATGAGCGGCGCCGACCGCTACGTGCAGTCAGCGAGCGAGGCGTACGATATTGGTTTTTACATTGGATGAGTGGACATGACGATTAGCAGGCCCGAGCAGCGCACCCGCCTGACGCTCAGTGCGCTGTCGATTGATACCTACCAGGATTTTGTCATCTACATGCACCGTGAGTGTCACGTGTGTCGTGCCGAAGGATTCGAAGCGGAGACGCGAGTGCAGGTGCACTTCGGTTCGCGACAAATCACCGCGACGCTGCACATAGCGGCAGAACCGATTCTCGATGTCCACCATGCGGGCCTATCCCGAGCCGCGTGGAACGAGCTGGGCGCGTCGCCCGGTGATGAAATTACGGTAACTCATGCGCCCCTCGTCGAATCTCTAAGCGCCCTGCGAACTAAGGTGTATGGGCACGAATTGTCGTTGGCGGATTGGCGAGGCGTGATTGGCGATGTAAGCGCCGGCCGGTATTCGGACTTGCAGCTCGCGGCCTTGGTGACTGCTTGCGCAGGCGACCGCATTGGAGATGACGAGACGATAGCGTTGACCCGTGCGATGGTGGATGTGGGTACGCGACTTGCCTGGAATGCAACACAGGTCGTCGACAAGCACTGCATTGGCGGTCTCCCCGGCAATCGAACCACGTTGATCGTCGTGCCGATTGTGGCGGCGGCCGGGCTCGTGATTCCGAAAACGTCATCGCGCGCCATCACATCGCCTTCGGGCACCGCGGACACGATGGAAACGCTGGCGCCCGTCAAGTTATCGATCGAGCAGATGCGTCGCGTGGTGGAACGTGAATTCGGATGCATCGTGTGGGGCGGAACCGCACGATTAAGCCCAGCGGACGATGTGCTCATCCGCGTCGAACGTCCGCTCGACTTCGATAGCGACGGACAAATGGTCGCCTCGATTCTGTCCAAGAAGTTGGCTGCCGGCGCGACACATGCTTTGATCGATATACCGATTGGTCCTACCGCTAAGGTACGCACGGCGGCGTCGGCCGCGCGCCTCGCTCATCGACTCACTCGCGTTGCGAGTGAGTTGGGCCTGACGGTCGCTATAGAAATGTCCAATGGGACGGAGCCGGTGGGCCGGGGCGTCGGGCCCGCGCTGGAAGCACGCGATGTCCTTGCCGTATTGCGAGGCGAACCGCAGGCGCCGGCCGACCTGCGCGCGCGAGCGCTCACGTTGGCGGCGCGCATTCTCGAATTTTCGCCTGCAGTTGTGGCAGGTACGGGCCGGCGTGTCGCGGAAGAACTGCTCACGTCGGGCCGAGCGTGGCAACGCTTCCAATCCATTTGCGAAGCGCAAGGCGGCATGCGCGAAATCCCGCGAGCGAATGTCACATCGATCGTTACCTCACAAACGACAGGTGTTTGCACCGCGCTCGACAATCGGCGTATTGCCAGAACCGCGAAGCTCGCAGGTGCACCGCGTGCACCCGCAGCCGGTATCGACTTGCATATTCGTGTCGGCGATGAGGTCACTAAAGGCCAGCCTCTGTTTACGCTGCATGCTGAAGCGCGCGGTGAGCTCGACTACGCCCTCAAGTATTTTCAATCCCAAACGGATATCGTATCGATCGGAGCGAAGGTATGAGCCGGGCCATTATATTGTCCATGCCCGGCAACGAAACGTTTGCAGCGCTATTGGCGTCGCATCTGAACGTGGACGTTGGAACGTTGACAGTGCGCCGTTTTCCCGACGGCGAGTCCTATGTGCGCATTCACGACGATGTTGTCGACCGGCACGTCGCTATCGTATGCACAATGCACGACCCCGATCCGCAGTTTCTAAGTTTGGCGTTCGCCGCACGCGAGGCTCGCTTTCTAGGGGCCATGCGCGTCGGATTGATTGCTCCTTACCTAGCTTACCTTCGGCAAGACAAGCGCTTTCGTGCCGGCGAAGCTTTGAGTTCGGCTTATTTTGCCGAGCTTATGTCGTCTTGTTTCTCCTGGCTGGTCACGGTGGATCCTCATCTTCATCGCTGGCCAAGTCTCGACAAGATTTACGGTCTGGAAAGCTCTGTGCTACATGCCGCAGAGAATTTGGGCGTTTGGATTCGCGACAACGTCAAGAATCCAAAGTTGATCGGGCCGGACGAAGAAAGCAGGCAATGGGTAAGTGTCGTCGCGCACGTGGCGCAAGCTGAATTCATTGTGCTTGAGAAAATCCGACATGGAGACCGGGATGTGCGAATCCAATTACCTGATGTTGACGATTGGGACAGAGTAACGCCGGTGTTGGTCGACGACATCATCTCTTCAGCTCAAACGATGATCACGGTCCTCAAACAATGGCCGCACACGAAGGCAGCACGCCCTATATGTGTCGCAGTACACGGAATCTTCGCAGACGACGCTTATCGGGAATTGATTGACGCAGGCGCAGCTCGCGTGGTGACAACAAACTCCATTCCGCACGAGAGCAACCTTATCGATATCGCCGCGCGAGTGGCCGGCGGCGTTGCCCCGTTTCTGCTAGGAAAGACGAGCGGATAGCAGACCAATTCACGTGAATCTTCTCGCCATTTTCGTCGCTGCCTTGTCGTCGTCGCGCCGCTTCTGGGGAAGCTGATGCTTGGATTCGTTATCCCCATTCCAATGGCAGCTGCGCTTGGTTATGCCGAGCAGACAACGCAAGTGTGTGTAGCTGCCGAGCCTTGTGCCGGTCACGCGCTGAAAGGCGATGGTTCAGGTGCTTCGTCCCACGATCACGCTCCCAGACGCGATATGTTCGAGAGAGCTGTCGCGTCGTTGGTAGCGCCGTCGACCGCTAATAAGTCGTTCGATCACTGACAGATTGCGGGAAAAATATGCGGCATATCCTCCGACTCGAACCAAACGCTGATGAAGCACAGCTCACTACGCGTCGGCGCTTTGTACAAGGGCTTGCCGGGAGCGCGTTGCTTTTAAGCGGTCCCGGAAAAAGTTCATGGGGCGCGTCCTCGGTGTCGCCGCAACTTTTGACGGGTACCGACTTTCACCTTTCCATCGATGAAACGGCTGTCAACTTCACCGGTCGAAGGCGCAGCGCCACTGTTGTAAATGGCAGGCTTCCGGCACCTACCTTAAAATGGCGTGAAGGTGACACGGTCACGCTTCGCGTGACGAATCGGTTACGTTCCCGGAGTTCCATACACTGGCACGGGATGATTGTGCCGGCGGACATGGACGGTGTTCCCGGCCTAAGTTTCGAAGGGATCGCGCCTGGCGAAACGTTTACCTATCGATTCAAGGTGAATCAACACGGCACATACTGGTATCACTCGCATTCGCGCTTTCAGGAACAGACGGGACTGTACGGCCCCATCATCATTGAGCCCCGAGAGGGCGAACGGCACCGTGCGGATCGCGACTACGTCGTGCTGTTGTCCGATTGGACGGATACCGATCCAGAGCACGTTTTTTCCACACTCAAGAAGCACAGCGACTACTTCAATTTCAATAAGCGAACGGTAAGCGATTTCGCGCGGGATGTGCGCAATCAAGGATGGAAGCCGACGATTGAAGAGCGGCGCATGTGGGGTCGGATGCGAATGGACCCCACGGACTTGGCCGATGTCGGCGGCTACACGTACACGTATTTGATGAACGGCGCGTCGCCAGCGGGTAACTGGACGGGTCTTTTCGATCGAGGCGAGAAAGTGCGCCTTCGGTTTATAAATGGTTCATCGATGAGCATCTTCGACGTTCGCATTCCTGGGCTCAAGCTTACCGTTGTGGCCGCCGACGGGCAGGATGTGGAACCCGTGACTGTCGACGAATTTAGGATTGCAGCAGCAGAAACGTATGACGTCATCGTCAAACCGGACGATGACCGTGCATACACTATCTTCGCTCAATCGATGGATCGCTCCGGTTACGCACGCGGCACATTGACGCCGCGCAGCGGGTGGCTCGCGGAAATTCCACCGCTCGATCCACGGCCGTTACTTACGATGAACGACATGGGCATGGGTCAAGCCATGGAGGGGATAGCTCACGCGGTCACGGGACACGGGGTCGTTGCCGAAGCCGATCCGATGAAACCACAACATGCGCCAACCGAGTTTGCCTCATCGGTGGACATGCGAGTGGAACAAGTGCAAACGGCGCTCAACGATCCAGGTGTCGGCCTGCGCGATAACGGTCGACGCGTACTTACCTACGGTGACTTGCGCACGTTAGGCGGCCCGATCGATCGGCGTGAGCCGGGCCGCACAATTGAATTGCATCTCACTGGCCACATGGATCGTTACATGTGGTCGTTTAACGGCCAGAAGTTTTCGGAAGCTGAACCTTTGCGCTTCAATCACGGCGAGCGGCTGCGTATCTCGCTTGTGAACGACACCATGATGACGCATCCGATTCATCTGCACGGCATGTGGAGCGAGGTCGAATCCCCGCAGGGCGAGTTTCAAGTGCGTAAACACACCGTCGTTGTCCAACCCGCGCAGCGTGTTAACTACGCAGTGACCGCCGATGCACTCGGCCGATGGGCGTTTCATTGCCATCTGCTCTATCACATGGAAGCGGGTATGTTCCGCGAGGTGCGTGTTGCGCATGACGACGAAGAAGGCCATCGATCATGAAAAGGTCTTTCGTCATTGCCGTCTTGATGATATCGGTCGCGTTGCCGGCGCTTGCGCAGGATCACTCGCAACATCGCAACGTTCCGTCTGTAAGCGAGCCATTCCCCAAAGCGTCACCGCCCATAGCCGAGGATCACTCGCAGCACGCAACGCCGGCGGCGAGCCAACCTGCCAAGGAAGGTACGAGACGAAGTGAATCTCGCCATGTGCCTCCTGATCCACCCGAGCATGTGCTGCTCAACATGAGCGAAGAGCGCATGACGGAACTGATGGAAATGGACGACACTGACACCCTCGGTAAGTTTCTCCTTGACGAGTTGGAAACCTCTCGCGCTGGCAACCAGACTGTTGTTGGGTGGGATGCACAAGCTTGGTATGGCGGCGACTACGACAAGGTGTGGGTAGAAAGCGAGGGCGAGCGCAATGGAGGAAAAAGGAGTGGACGGGGCGAACTATTGTGGGATCATGTTTTTGCTCGCTGGTGGAGCATGCAGACGGGAATTCGGCGAGACTTTGGCGCGGGTGCGCGAACGTGGGGGACTATTGGCGTTCGGGGCCTTGCGCCGTATTGGTTCTACATCGACGCCGCGCTTTATGTGGGGGGAGGCCGCGCCGCCGCGCGATTCAAAGCAGACTATGAAGTGCTTTTTACCCAGCGTTTGATCCTTCAGCCGGAAGCCGGAATGAATCTTTACAGCAAAGACGATCACGAGCGAAGCATAGGCTCGGGGCTTTCCGATTTGGAGATTGGTTTTCGCCTTCGCTACGAACTCCGGCGTGAGGTCGCCCCGTACGTCGGCATCGCGTTTTTACGGCGTTTTGGCGGGACGGCGGACTACGCGCGCGCCAATGGCGAGGACAGCAGCGAGATTCGTGCGCTAGCCGGCGTGCGCGCGTGGTTCTGAAGCATCACGATCCCAGTAAAGGTGGCATCCAGAGCCTAGGTGCAGTATCGCTTGACCTTCCCACCGTGGGAAGGTCCAAGATGCTTTTCACGATTCTAGTTGGGGACGCTGATGTCGAAAGCTCGCACCATCGCCGAACTCGCCACGGCCAAATCGGGTTCTTACTCTATTGGCCAAGCGGCGGAAATAACCGGTCTCACTGCCAAAAAGATTCGGCACTACGAATCGTTGCGGCTGATTCCCAGGGCATCGCGCACGCTCGGTGATTACCGTGTGTATACATCCGTCGATCTGCATGCGCTGCGGTTCATTCGTCGCGCACGTGCGCTCGGGTTTTCGATGAAGGAAATCGAAGGCTTGCTCGGGCTTTGGCGCAACCAACGTCGCGCGAGTTCGGAAGTTAAACGGCTGGCGTCAAAGCACATTCAAGATCTAGAGGGAAAGATCGCCGAACTTCGGGCAATGTGCGACGCGCTTGCACAGCTCTCCAATAACTGTCATGGCGATGAGCGACCCGAGTGCCCGATTCTTGACGACCTGAGTCTATTGCCGGCAGCGAAAGGCTAGTTCGATGTTGAACGAGGAAACGATATGAATCACATGCATCATCACCCGCATAGCGATTCCAATACGTCGAAAGAATCGCAGGGAGCCGGCTATTGTAGTGAGCATAGCGGTCAAGTCGCGGATACGTCACGTGCGGGTTCATCGGTCGATCTCGAGAGTTCCACGACGCGGATGTATACCTGCCCCATGCATCCGGACGTGGAGCAAGCGGGTCCAGGCAGTTGCCCTCAGTGCGGCATGGCGCTTGAGCCGCTCATCGATAACGCAGCTGTCTCATCCCGAACAGAGTGGACGTGCCCGATGCACCCGGAAATCGTGCGCAACGAACCAGGCAGTTGCCCTATTTGTGGCATGGCGTTGGAACCGCGCGCGGTGTCGCTGGCGGAAGAAGACAACGCGGAACTTAAAGACATGACGCGGCGCTTCTGGGTGTCGTCGGCGTTGACGGCGCCGCTTTTGGCCTTGGTTATGGGCGATATGGCGTCCGGTCACGCAATCACATCGGCGCTTTCTCCGCAGGTTCGCGTGTTGATCGAGTTTTTGCTTGCAGCACCCGTGTGTCTCTGGGCCGCGTACCCATTTTATCAGCGCGCCTTCTCGTCGATTCGCCATCGAAGCCTGAACATGTTCACGCTCATCGGATTGGGCGTGAGCGTAGCGTTTGTATACAGCGTGATGGCGGGGTTTGTACCGGGTCTTTTTCCACAGGCGTTTAGAGACGCGCACGGTCAAGTTGCTGTTTACTTCGAAGCCGCCGCCGTCATTGTGTCGCTCATTCTGTTAGGCCAAGTGCTGGAGCTGCGTGCGCGAAGCCGGACCAACGCTGCAATAAAGAAATTGCTCGGCATGGCTGCCACCTCGGCACGACGCGTTGGCGCCGCAGGGCATGAAGAAGATGTACCGCTTGAGCAAGTGCAGGTCGGTGATCGATTGCGTGTTCGACCCGGAGAGAAAGTACCTGTCGATGGCGTCGTCGAAAGCGGAGAGAGCAATGTGGACGAGTCGATGGTCACCGGCGAATCCATCCCAGTTCACAAGCGCTCGGGCGACAGACTCATCGGCGCTACGATCAACGGCACAGGGTCGTTGCTCATGCGCGCCGAGAAAGTAGGCGCCGACACATTGTTATCGCGCATCGTTTCGATGGTGGCGCAAGCACAGCGTACCCGCGCGCCGATTCAAAGGCTCGCCGACACCGTATCGAGTTACTTCGTGCCGATTGTTATTGCGATTGCATTGCTTACCTTCGCGGTGTGGTCATTTGTAGGCCCGGAGCCTCGATTGGCGCATGCCTTGATCAACGCTGTCGCCGTGCTCATTATCGCGTGTCCGTGCGCGCTTGGGTTGGCGACGCCGATTTCGATCATGGTGGCGGTGGGGAAGGGCGCATCTCTCGGTATTTTGTTTCGTGATGCCGAAGCGATCGAAGTCATGCGACAGGTCGACACCTTGGTAGTCGATAAAACCGGCACGCTCACCGAGGGGAAACCGGCATTGGTGAGCGTGACTCCTGCAGCCGGATTCGAGGAGGACATGCTACTCCGCCTGGCGGCAAGTTTGGAGCGCGGCAGTGAGCATCCGCTGGCTGAAGCGATTGTAAAAGGCGCGGAGCAACGCGGCATCACGCTCATGCAAGTATCTGAGTTCAACTCGCTCACCGGCAAGGGTGTGCAAGGCCGCATCGACCAACAGCTGGTTGCATTGGGAAACCAGGCCATGATGCAAGCCGCCAGCGTTGAGCCGGCAGCGTTCCTGCCCCGGGCGGATGAACTTCGCTCGCAAGGCCAGACGGTCATGTTCGTGAGTGTCGATCAAAGACTCGCCGGAATGATCGGCGTCGCCGACAAAATAAAGGCTAGCACCGCCGAAGCGATTCGCATTTTGCACGCCGAGGGCGTACGCATACTCATGATGACCGGCGACAACGCGACGACGGCCAACGCGGTTGCGAAGCAACTGGACATCGATGAAGTAATGGCCGGCGTGCTGCCGGAACAGAAAGCGGACAAGATCAAAACGCTGCAGGCCGAGGGTCGCATCGTGGCGATGGCAGGTGATGGCGTGAACGATGCACCGGCGCTTGCGCTCGCCAATGTCGGTATTGCGATGGGCACCGGGACTGATGTTGCGATGGAAAGCGCCCATGTGACGTTGGTGAAAGGCGACCTGCGCGGCATTGCCCGCGCGCGTGAGCTCTCGCGCCGCACGATGCGTAATATCAAACAAAATCTCTTCTTTGCCTTCGTCTATAACGCTGCCGGCGTTCCGATCGCCGCCGGCATTTTATATCCGATGCTTGGGCTGCTGCTTAGTCCAATGATCGCTGCTGCGGCAATGAGCATGAGTTCGGTATCGGTGATTGGCAATGCTCTGCGGTTAAGGCGTGCGTAGGTTGGATTTTTATCGCGGCGCCTAATTCGAAGTGAACTCCATCTTTAAATTGCCCCAATGGCTACTCCGTGCTAAAGACTCGGTGGGTGTCTAACGCTACCGCGTGGACTGGTAATTGTAGGTCACGCGGCTTGCTCGCGCTATCGAATGCACCAAAACTTCACTCCCTCGTTCTGTAGAAATTCTTCTGCACGATCGCCTTGTAACATGGCCAAGGTCGTGAATACGCCGGCCTGCGAACAAGTATCAGCCGCTACGGTAACCGAACGCGGCGCGTTTGCGGTTGGCCAACCGGTTCGAGCGTCGAGAATGTGCCCGTAACGATGGCCGTTCACTTCGATGAAGCGGCGAGTATCGCCACTGGTCGCGAGCGCGCCGGTAACCAACTTGACGATGTTTTCGGTCGCGCCGGTTGTTGCGGCCGACTCGATACCGACTTGCCATGCGCCATTGTGCGGCGTCGGTCCCGCGGTGCGAAGATCGCCGCCGAAATTGATTAGTGTAGGTACGTGATGGACGGCTGATATCAAAGCCATCGCGCGATCGACGGCGTATTCCTTGCCAATTCCCCCAAAATCCAACTCCATGCCACACTGCAACGTAAGATGCGGTCGCTCCCAACGTACGTGAAGCCAACCCACCCGTTCCATCAATTCGTCGATGGTTTTCGGTGAGGGTGGCTGCTTCGGCTCGTTGAAGCGCCATGCATGGCGCAATACGCCGGACGTTATATCGAATGCGCCGTCGCTCACTTGCCAGAGCGTCGCGGAATAGTCGAGAAGTTGCGCGGTCTCGTCATCGACAGCCAGTGTATGACCGTTGCTCGTGTTGATGGCGTGGATAACGCTGTCGTCACGATAGCGGCTGAACTTACGCTCGATACGTAAGGCTTCATTGGCGGCAAGTTCGGTTATTGAATGCGCCTGCGTTTCATCGGGTGTCTCGCATAATATTTCGCACGGATTCGCCATCGCGGTGAACGAACCGCACCAGAAGTTGCGCACACGTCGCAACGTAAAGGGCGGGGCGGGGGGCGGGGGTGCAGTACTCGATTCCACTGCGGTGTTTTATCCGGAGTCGATCCTATCAAAACTTGAACTTATAACCGAACTGCGCGATCACCGCTGTCAATGGAGGTGTTAGATCGAAGTTTGCTAAGACGCCGATTTTCGGGTCGTCGGTTGTCGCAGTTTGCCGGTAATACTCCAGACGCACGGAATATTCTCCGGTGCTCGTGCGATGAGCATATTTGAGGCCAGCCGTGAGCGCATCCATGTCCGCCAAACGGTAGTCGGCAGTAGCGTATCGAGGGAGCGACTGACCATTGATCAAGTAGCTGCGGTAGAAGTCTGCCGCCGTTTGCGTGTAATAGCGCAGCAGCGGCTCGAAATACGACTGAGCGGATACATTGATGCGGTAACGAGCTTCAAGCGTATGCGATCGGATGCCCCAGTCGTCCGTGAGAAAGCGGTAGTTGATTGCCATCGAGTCGCGATCGAATGCATAACGCCATTCGGTGAACAAACTCTGTTTGGTGCGTGTGTCGGGACGGCTCTCGTAGAGATATCGTCCTTGCAAACCACTTCCACCCGGGCCAGCCACAGGCCGTCCTGTGGATCCGTCGATCACCGTGAGAACTTTGAATGGATCGTTAAGATAGCCATTTTGGGTGCCGATCGAATATGTCATCGTGAGCAAGGATCGTCGGCTGAGTATCTGAGTCATGCCCACCAGCGCGTCGACGATGTCCTTGGAGTCCGTACCCCGTTTGCTGGCGTTGTTGCCAAGACCTTGCATGACGGCAAACGGAATGGGCGTGCCGCCTTCCGGATCGATGTCGTCCTGTCCATAAGCCGCGCCGAGAAATAGCGTGGTATTTTTCTGATTGAAATCGTGTTCGTAACGGCCATCCACGCCGAGATGTAGATAGTCGTACTCGTTGGATGCGCTGAATCCGACTTCGATTCGTGCCGTCTCTCCTATAGGCGATTGCCAGTTTCCGGTCACCGCCACTCGCGTATCTTTGAAGGTGTCGTCGAGAGGAAGCTCGCCCGCCGCGATTTGATAGGAGCCATTTCCGGAGGGTCTAGTAAACGTCTGTACAAAATCAGTAGGCACGGCACCCGTAGGCGACGCGCCCGTCAGAGAATCTACGCTCAAGTCGAAGTTCAGCACGCGGTCATTTGCAAGGACGCGCCGGATGGCCGCGCGTAAACTAATGTCCTGCACGCGGCCATCGCCTTCGCCGTAATAAAAGAGGGAAGTGTCCACCTGCCATCGTTCTACTTCGGCCGCGATAACCGGCGTTGCCGGCAATGAACCCAGCAGACTGCAGGTTGCACCGGCGATCGCGATTCGCAGCGATGTCTTTTGCTTTAATTGCATCCGCAACCTCCGCCCGCAAAGCCGCGGCCTCCGCTGGAGGCCTCTTTACTAAAATAGATGTGCTCGTCGATAGCGGTGTCCATGCCGTTGGGTTGCATGTCCTCGCGAGCGTGCAGGTCGCGTTCCCACGGCTTGACGTTGATGCAACCGGAGAGCGCCATGGAGATCGCCAGCGCGATCAGGAACAAACGGATTTTCATGACGATCACTCCTTCAACAAGGCAGCAATGGATTTTTCGCGCTTCGGCTGCTCTGTTTGTCTGAAGCCTTGATGTCGTTCGCGAATCCGGCCGCTGCGATCGATCAGAAAGCTCATCGGCATGGTGCTCACGCCAAGCTGCGTAGCCAAGGTGCCCTTTGGGTCGTACTCGATGCGAAAGGTGGCTGGGGTTTGTTCCAGGAACTGATCCGCGAGGCGGTGGTCCTGGTCAAGGTTCACGGCGACGATGACAAGGTTATCGCCATAACGGTGTTGCAGGTCATTCATCCAAGGAAAAGATTCCCGACACGGTTTACACCACGATGCCCAGAAGTCCAACAAAACCACCTTGCCTTTCCATTGCGGCAACGACGGTGCGGTCGTATTGTCGGCGGCAAGTACAGATAAGGAGACACTTAACAATAGTCCAGCTAACCATCTCGACATCGTCCGTATCGGCATATTCAAGGAACCTCAATTGAAGTGGGTCCGTCAGCCAGCTTATTAGACGCCGACGATCGAAGAAATCAATCGGTGACGTGCTGTCTCTCAAGACTAGTCGCGCCAGAATCGTTCCATTTCGACAAATATAAATGAAGCGGACCAGGTAATGAGCACGAATCCAGTCAATGCTTCGGTGCCTACAAGGAATCGGATTGCGCCAGACGGCACAATGTCGCCAAGACCCAGCGTCGTATAGCTGACGGCCGAAAAATACACTGTGTCAAGTAGGCCAATCGCATGCTGTGCGAGCAAAGCACCGTGCGCTGGCGTCGTTATCAACCAGTAGTAAGCGCAGCCGAAGATCCAGATCTCGACGACGTGCATGCCGAGAATCGCAAAGATCAACACCAGAATGCGCAGCCGCGGCCGCAGTCGAATGCGACGTAGCCGTGCTGTCAAGTAACTCAATGCTTCGTAGTGCACGACCACGCAGAGCACCAACACAACAGTCGTCATCAGCACCACTTCGATTCGGCTTAGCCATGTTTCCGGGGTGGGATTTATCCCGAGGGATTGTGCGCAAGCGCTACCCGCTGCCATCACTAGGAAAGAAACGATAATGAGTCGCGCTAAGCGCCTGGGTAGGGAAAGAGAAGAAACGTTTGACATGCGATTATTCTAGTCAGACTCTTAAGAGGAGGCGCTTGTCCAGCGCCAGCGACGCGTTCTGGATGAGTCGCTTAACTTGGTTCATGGTACTGATCGCCAATAAGGCCGCATATGGGATACCCGAAGTCCCGTTGGTAGTTACGCGTCCATCTGCTCGCGCTATTTTTGGGAAGGGACGTCAATAGGCGCCAGTGGTGTCGCGACGCGCTCGGTTGTATCGGAGTTGCCGCATTCATGCGTGGCAATTCCGCATTCCGGTCATAAGGTCTGTTCTGCAAACTGGCCGTCACTTCTCATGAATTGTGGAGACATCATGAAGTCCATGCTCAACTGGTTGCTCTCGATTGGCTTGGCTGCAGTCGTTATCGGAACGCCCGTTGCGATGGTGGCCGATTACCTGGCCACCGGGCGCGCGGAATACCAGCTTGGAGCAAAGGTTTTCAAGGAATTGCTAGTTGAGTAATTTGCGATGCTCGGCTTAAAACAGGTCGCCGGTTTGGAGATATTCGCACTCATCCTTTCGCTAACAGCGCAGCCCGTTTTAGCGCAAACGGATCGTACGACCGAAATCATCGAGCGTGCATTGGTCCTACGGCCTGATAAGAACCATGGCAA
>CAZQYC010000014.1:0-56731 GCA_964597495.1 uncultured Steroidobacteraceae bacterium
TCAAGAATTCCGCGAGCGCCGCGTCTGACCCGAATTTGAATATCGTGCTCGACGCGATCGAAGCCGAAGAAGTGAAACTGTCGTTCGGTGGCGGCTCCCTCGGCGCGGGTGGAAAGGCCGCCTCGATCGTCACGACCGCGGTAAATCAACTTGCCGATGGCACCGTGATTGCGGACTTGTGTCTGCCCTATCTCATTTCATCGAGTGGCGATCCGATTGCGTTCGTTCTGCCGGCCATCGCACCGGGATTGACAGCCGAAGTGGGTGCCACGGGCGATGATGCAATGGCACCCGTTTCGCTCACGGCTGCTGGCGGCACGGCGCCTTACGAACTCAAAATCAATGACGCGGACTACGAGCCGTTCGCGGAGGAGATTGAACTCGCGGTGGGTGCGCATACATTGGTGTTGCGTGACGTCGAAGGTGTGGAGTCTGAGCCGCGCGCTGTCACCGTTCCCCCGCAACTTGCCGTGAGCGCGCCGACGCTCACCTGCAGCGCGAACCTTGCGACCTATACGGCCACCGTGACCATCAGCGGCGGTACTCCGCCTTACACGGTCGGCGGAACGGCAGTCGTCGGCAACACATACACGAGCGGCCCGATCCTAAGTGGCAAAGCCGGCTCGATCGAAGTGATCGACAGCAATCAACGGTCGAAGCTCGTCGAGTTCACGAAAACCTGCGCAACGCCGTGCGATCTGCCGTGCGCGGGTCTCGCGCTCAAGCGCGGCTATCGGTTCTGGTTGCCGGCGCCGGCGAAGGACAAATACACGGCCTTCAAGCCCGGCAAAGTCGTCTTCACGTTCGAGTATCCGAAGGCAGGCACCTCCGTGAATATTGGAGCCGACGTAGCCAAGATCATCCAGGCGACAACCGTCACCGCCTTGAACACGAGTTTCGACACCGTGATCAAGCAGTGGGTCGCCGATATCAACAAAGCGATTGCCGCCAAGATCAAGAAGGAGAATGCCTTGGTGCTCGCCTACGAACCGGGTCTGGCGGGCGGTATCGGGACGCTTTCGATCGAGTACTTCGAATGCCTGAAGTTCGATATTCAAGTCGCCACTACGTTCGCGCGCGGTCAGGTCGAAGACGCGTTGGCCGCGGTCTATGCACCCGATGGCACCACGCTCAAGTTCAAGAGTGGCGAGACGGTCAAGATTCCCGCCTTCGATACCGTCAAGAAGGACAAGTGCAATCCTTCAACGCCAAGCGAAGCGGTTTGCGCGAAGACGCCGGAGTTGGAACTGACCGTGACCAAGAAAGTCAGCGCATCGACAGTGACCACTACGGTGAAAGTCGGCGGCACGGAAAAGCCTGTGGCAGTCCTCTGGGAAGCGCAGGACGCGACGCCGCCGATGACGAACACGCAGAACGCGAAGTTCAAGTTCGCTACGTCCGGCGCGAAGGTCTTGCGTCTCACGGCATTCACGAGCAAGGGATGTCGCGTGACGCAACTCGTGAAGGTTGATATCGGGTAAGCAGATGCCCCCACCCTAACCCTCCCCCGGCGACCGGGGGAGGGGAACGAGAGATGACTCTCCGGTGACGGGGGGAGGGGAAAGAAGGGATGACTCCCAGTGACCGGGGAAGGGGAAAGAAGAGATGGCTCCTCCGGCGACGGGGAGAGGGAATGTTGGAAGTCCCCTCCCCTGCGTCAGCGGGGGAGGGTTAGGGTGGGGGCGAACGCGCACAGACTTATGAATTCCTAAGTAACAACGATGAACGTTCTCGAGCACTCTTTTCGCCGCCAGATCGTGGATGTCTCGATGCAAGGCACCGAGTCCGAGGCGATTGCCGTGCAGCGCCGCGTCGGCGAACTCTGCTATGCAATGCTCAATCGTCTCGATCCAATGCTCAACCGAATCGTGCCGCGTGATGAATACTGGCTCGTGGAGCGTCTCGACGTCGATCTCGGCGCGATCCCATTCAAGGATCTCGACGAGAACTTCGCAGCGGCTTTCGCAATAGCCTTTGAGGAGCAATTGCGCGAGCACTGCCGGTCGGCGGAGTTTCAGTCGATGCCGCGTCGATCGGACGCACACCGCGTTCACGAGGCCTTTGTCTTCTTCTTGCGTTCGGGAGCTTTGCCTTGGTGGTTCAGGCTTCCGATTGGAACAACGCTCGAGCAGAGAGTGCTCGACTCATGGAGCGCGAACACCGATGCGGTACAGGTAAGCCAGTATCACCGGCAAGAAATCATCGAGGCGCTTGCAGATTCAGCCTCGCGATTGCGACTGCTCCGGCAATTCTCGCCGACGTTTCAGAAAATGCTTTTGTCGAGGATCGCGCCCGCGTGGGCGGACGAGTCGCGAAAGGTTCTCCAAGCAATCGACGCGTCGAGTCTGTCATCGGTGCTGCGCGCTGCACTTTCCGCGCAAATTATCGTCGCGGCTTTCGAATATACCGCGCTCGGACGGTCTCCGATGGATGAGTTGATCGACGTGTGCCGGCGCTTCGCGACGAGTTTTTCCGGAGAAACTCAAGATACCAACGCGCTGCAAGAACTTCTGGTGACGCTGCGGCCGGCGCGGCAGGCATCAAGGCATCCATTGATTGAGGGAGCCGCGAGGTTGGGCGCGTCTACGCCGCAGTCCCAATCCACGCTCGATATTTCGGGAACAAAGTTGCTGCAGCCGGTAAAAACAATCGAACCGAGTGTTGCGAATAGGGCGAATACGCAAATCGATTTGAAAGAAGGCATCTACGTTGCCTGTGCGGGAGTCGTGCTGCTCCATCCGTACCTCGAACCTTTCCTCAAAGCCGTCGGTGTCGCCGCCGAAGACCGTCTGATCGACCCCGAGCGCGCTGTCTTGCTGTTGCACTATCTCGCGACCGGACAGTGCGTCGTGCCCGAGCAAGAGACCGTGCTGCAGAAGCTCCTTTGCGGTGTCGCCGCTCAAACGCCGATCGAATCGTCGTTCGAGCCGACCGCTCAGGAAAAGGAGGAAGCGGAGGCGCTCCTTCTTGCGGTCATTCGCCATTGGGAAGCGCTCGGCAGCACGTCGATCGAGGGATTGCGCGGGACCTTTCTCGTTCGCCCGGGCAAACTCTCGCAGCGCGAAGACGGCGACTATCTATTGCAGGTAGAGGGCAGTTCCGTCGATATCCTGCTCGAACGATTGCCTTGGGGCTTGAGTGCGATCAAGCTACCGTGGATGCAGCGCATCCTGTGGGTCGAGTGGATCAGGGGATGAAAACCAGCGCGGAAAAATCGACATCGACCGCGACGCATTCGCAGCACGCCGCGAATGCCCCGTTCTTTGCGAAAACCTCCGAGTCCGGATTCTTCGCGCCGGCGATTCAAACCAAGCTGACGGTCAACAAACCCGGCGACAAGTTCGAGCAGGAAGCCGACCGCATGGCCGACAAGGTCACGGGGATGCAGGCGCCGGTCATCAAGGAAGAAAAATCCGATCGGCCGAGAGCGGGGATTCAGAAAAAGGAGAAAGAGCAAGACAAAATCCAGCGCGCACCGGCGGACGACAAGATCCGCAAGAAGCCCGACGACAAATTGCAAAAGGCGCCGGCGCCTGAGAAAGAAGTGCAGCGCGCGCCCAGCGCTCCAACCGACGAGAAGATTCAAAAGAAGCCGGAAGAAAAGTTACAGAAGGCGCCGGCGCCCGAAAAGGAAGTGCAACGTGCCCCCGCGGACGAGAAGCTGCAGAAGAAACCGGACGACCAGCTACAGAAGGCGCCCGTGCCCGAAGAAAAGGTGCAGCGCGACGGCGCAGCGCCGGCACCTGCCGTCAGTGGCGATGCGCACAGCGCGATCAGCAGTAAGAGCGGCGGCGAGCCGTTGTCGAGCGACGTGCGCAGCTATATGGAGCCGCGCTTCGGTGCCGATTTCAGCAATGTGCGCGTGCATAGCGACGCCCAATCTGCCAGCCTGAGCAATCAGTTGAGCGCCCGGGCTTTCACGCACGAGAACCACATCTATTTCTCGCGCGGTCAATATGCGCCGGGCACGAGCGAAGGCAGGCACCTTCTCGCGCACGAATTGACTCACACGGTTCAGCAGGGCCATGCGGTGCAGCGCAGTCCCGACGTCACCACGACGACCACGCCGCCGGCGGTGCAGCGTCTCGGCGTCCAAGACGCGCTCGACAAGTTCGCGGATTGGGCCAACGCCATCATGGGCTTCAGGCTCTTGACCATCGTGCTCGGCTTCAATCCCATCAACATGCGCTCGGTCGATCGGAACGCCGCCAATCTCTTGCGCGCGATGATCGAGTTGATCCCTGGCGGGTCGTTCATCACGCAGGCGCTCGACAATCACGGCGTCATCAACAAGGCCGCGGCGTGGATCGAGCAGAAGATGGCGCAGTTCGCTGACATCGGCAGCGAGATCATCGCCGCGCTGAAGCGCTTCATGGATTCGCTGAGTTGGAGCGACATCTTCGATCTCGGTGGCGTATGGGATCGCGCCAAAGCTATTTTCACTGGACCGATCTCCCGCCTGATCGCGTTCGGCGCTTCGGTCGCGATCGAGATCCTAAAGATGGTGAAGGAAGCCATCTTGAAACCGCTGGCCGCCTTGGCCGAAGGCACGCGCGGTTACGATCTCTTAAAAGCGCTGCTTGGCGAAGACCCCGTGACAGGCGAACCCGTGCCGCGCACCGCGGAGAATTTGCTCGGCGGCTTCATGAAGCTGATCGGGCAGGATGAGATTTGGGAAAACATCAAGAAGGGGAACGCGATCGCCCGTGCCTGGGCGTGGTTCCAGGGAGCGCTCGAGGGGCTCATGGGATTTGCGCGATCGATTCCCAAGCGGATCATCGAAACGTTCAAGTCGCTCACTTTCCAAGACATCATCACGGTGGCCGGCGCGTTCACCAAGATCGTCGGCAACTTGACCGGCATCGCCAGCGAGTTCTTAAGCTGGGGGCTGAACCAGGTCATCGAACTGCTGAAAATCCTGTTCTCCGTGGTTGCGCCGGGAGTGATGCCCTATATCGCCAAAGCGCAGGCGGCGTTTCATACGATCCTGAAAAATCCAATCGGATTCGTGAACAACCTCGTGCGCGCCGGCAAGCTCGGCTTCCAGATGTTTGCCGGAAATATTGTCGAGCACTTAAAAGCGGCGTTAATCAAGTGGCTCGTCGGCCCGCTCGCAGATGCCGGCGTATACATTCCCAAGGCGTTCAGCTTGATCGAGATCGTAAAGCTCGTCTTGTCGGTGCTGGGCCTGACTTGGCAGAACATCCGCAGTAAGTTGGTGAAGATAATTCCAGACCCGATTCTCACTGGGCTGGAGAAAACCGCGGGCATTTTGGTGACGCTGGTCAAGGACGGTCCGGCGGCCGCGTGGGAGCAAATCAAAGCCGAACTATCCGAGCTGAAAGATCAGCTGATCTCTCAAGTCACGCAAATGGTCACGACGGAAATTGTGAAAGCGGCGGTCTTCAAGCTGGTCAGCATGCTCAATCCCGCGGGCGCGGTCGTTCAGGCCATTATCGCCATCTACAATACCGTCAGTTTCTTCATCCAGAAGATTCAGCAAATCGCCGCCGTCGTCGCCTCGTTCATCGACTCGATTGCGGCGATCGCTTCTGGCCAGGTGGACGCCGCAGCCAAGAAAGTCGAACAGACTCTCGCCAATACGTTGGTTGTGGTAATCGGGTTCCTCGCCAAGTTTGCCGGGCTGGGAGGCATTCCCGAAAAATTGGTCGGGATCGTCAAGAAGATTCGACAGCCGATCGACAAGGGGCTCGACAAAATCGTTGGTTGGCTCGGGGGGGTGCTGAAAAAGATCGGCGGCGCAATCGCGCAGGCGGGGCTGCCCGCTGACCCGAACGAACGGTTGAAGCTTGGCATGGCGGCGGCGGTGGCGGTCGTCAACAGGCTGCCGGGTAACCGTGTCGGAAAGATTTTGATTACACCCGTTTTGGCGCCGATCAAGCTCCGCTACGGATTTCAGCAGCTCGAACCGGTGCTACAAGGGAAAAAATGGAGTTTGATGGGGCAGATCAATCCATCGGTCACCGTAACCACCACGAAAGAAGATGGGACCGAGGAAACCGTAAAACTAAAGGCAGGGGATGTCATCAAAGCCCGCTACGTCGATGGGATGTGGGTGGCGACGATTATTTCCGTGACGTCGGCCAACGTGACTTACCGGTTCTCCGACGAGCGGAAGGGTTCGGACACCGTGACCGTTTCGATTTTCCAAGACAAGTTCACGGCCGGCGATATCACCACCTACGTGGCCGACAAGCGCGGAACATTTATGGGTGGCAATCCGCCGAAGAGTGCGCTGCTCGCCAAATACAAAGCGGAAGGAACCTACTATCGCCAGATCAAGCCGCCGCCGACCGACCAAGTGCAATTTCCACGGGCCAAGGGGTCCCGCTGGCACAATGTCAGTGACTGTGATCTCAGCCACGATCCCGTCGACGCGGTGACGTACTGGAATACCATCGGGTATAAGTTCGGACCGCGTGCGCCGGAAGTGCGTGCCTGGATGACCGACATCAATAACTATATATTCGAACCGTCCAGCATCAACCGTTCCAGAGGGTCGCGGGCCAATGAAGAATACCGGCTGCCGGCAAAAGCATGAGCCATGAACAACAACTTACTGCAAAAAACCATCTCCGATATTTCCACGAAGGCGAAATCGCTCGCGTTCGCCGGGCGATCTAACGATGCCATCGCGGAGTATCGAAAAGGTCTCGCTTTGCTTGCGCCGCCGGTCCATTCCTCCGAGTACGCGGTGATGCTATTCGTCGGCATCGGCGAGATTTACTACGCACAGCGCGATTGGGATGAGTCACTTCGATATTTCGGCGAAGCAGTGCGCAGTGAGGGCGGGCTCGGCGATCCTTCCATCCACTTCCGGTTGGGCCAGATTCGTTACGAACAAGGCGAAATCGAAAAGGCGAAGGACGAACTCATGAGGGCTTACATGGGCTCCGGCGAGATAATTTTCCAAGGCCAAGATCCAAAATATTTCGATTTGATCAAAGGTCACTTGAGATCGCGGCAACCTAACCATTGAGGCGAGCATCCGCCGTGCATCCGATCCGCGTCGGGTGCCATATGGACTGGATGTTAACGTAGTAGCAAGAACCATGAACTCGAACGCAGTGAATCTTCGGCTCGCCCTAGAGTGGCTCAAGCAGATCGTCGATCGCCGTCTGCAGATTCAACTTGGGAAGGCCGAAGACTTCGAAGTGTCGATGCTGAATTTCAGTGACGAGGACAATTGGCTGGCGGAATTCATCCGGCGCCACAACCCCGACTTCGAAGAATTCGCGACGCTGCTCCTTGGACTTGCGTCACACGTGCGTCCGGGCTTTTTCAGCAAATTAGTGGCCGAACACCTCCCCGAGGGCGGCGACTTTCCCGAGTTCGGCAGCGTAAAGGCCGGGAGTCATCGCGGCATTCTGCCCACGGGCGAGACGGCACAATTCATCCTCGCCGGTGAGGATCTCGAAAAGCGCTTCATGGTGCAGCGGCTATTCAGTGGCGATCACTGGTTTGCAAAGCATAGGATTCTCTGGCTTGAGTCGGTGCGCGAGGGCGAGCCTGTCATGAGCGGTCGTCTGATCGTTGACCCGGAAATCGTCGAGGCGGTCACGCTCGGGAGAGTGAGCACGCCGCGTTTCAGCGTCGACTTTCCCGCCGAACACATCACGACCGAGATGGAGTGGAACGATCTCGTGCTGCATCCGAACACCGCGCGGCAAATTCGCGAGATAGAGATCTGGATCAAGCACAACGACACATTGATGCAAGATCTCGGGCTCAAAAAACGGATCAAGCCCGGCTTCCGCGCGCTCTTCTACGGTTCGCCCGGAACCGGAAAGACGTTGACGGCCACCTTGCTCGGCAAGTACTCGGGCAAGGATGTGTTTCGTATCGACCTGTCGCGCATGGTGTCGAAGTACATCGGCGAGACCGAAAAGAATCTCTCGCGGCTTTTCGACAAGGCGGAGCACAAGAACTGGATCTTGTTCTTCGACGAGGCGGATGCGCTCTTCGGCAAGCGCACCGACATTCGCGACGCGCATGACAAATACGCCAATCAGGAGATTGCGTATCTATTGCAGCGTGTCGAAAGCTTTGCCGGGCTTGTCATCCTCGCCACGAACCAGCGCGCGAACATCGATGAAGCGTTCATCCGTCGCTTTCAATGCATCATCAATTTTCCGATCCCGCGTTCGGAAGAGCGCTATCAGCTCTGGCGCAATTCGTTTCCGACGCAAATCGCGATTGCCGACGACATCGACTGGCGGCAAGTCGCGGCGCGCTACGAACTCACCGGCGCGGCCATTCTCAATGTCACTCATTATTGCGCCTTGCAGGCCGTCGCCGACCGGTCGCTCAGCTTGGATTTGAGCCGCCTCGAGTCCGCGATTCAGCGCGAGTACGTCAAGCACGGAATGATCGCTTAGCGACGCCGGCCACCTCGCCGAGGGCAACGACACATCGAGTGTCGTTGCTCATCATCGGAATCCACGTGCGGTATGTAGACTCCAGGATCCATCCATGTACTAGCTGGTATCACGGGCTAAACGGGATCGTCGGGACTTCGCACGCGCGTGGTCTGAACTTGCCGTAGTAACCAGGCGCGAGCGAAACGAAGATCTCGGGTGACCGTCGCCACGGATATTTGTAGCACCTCAGCGGTTTCTTCGAAAGTCAGCCCTCCAAAGTAATGCAATTCTATTGCTTCGGCAGCCACCTTATTTTCTATCGAAAGCTTGGCCAGCGCGTCGTCGATTTCAACGAGATCGAGACCGCCGGTCGTGGACAGGAGGTGGTCAATTTTTTCTTCCGTGTCGCGAGTCGCGCCGCTGCCCCGGCGTTTGGTTAATTTCGCTTTTGCATGATCAACCAAAATATGCCGCATAAGCCGAGCCGTGTGGCCGTAGAAGTGGGCCGCATTTTCAAAAGGCGCGCTGCGCCCACCCAAGCGCATGAATGCTTCGTTGACCAGCGCGGTTGCTTGCAAAGTATGGCCCTGACGCTCCGCGCGCATGTATTTGGTTGCCAGACGCCGAAGTTCGGTATACACCAACGGCGCCAGCTCTTCGAACGCTCTTTGATCTCCTTTTCGCCAACGTTCTAGCAATCGCGTCACGTGCAAATTGTTGCCGAGTGTATCGGTCATGCGCGAAACATCTGAATGGGATGCCACGATCCTGTGATAGTGGGGGACCTTTGCTGACGTGGTGGGGCTCTGGTGATGGTCGACAGGAAAGTGAGGTTGACAGTCCGCTAGCAAGCATACGCTGACTGCTTGCCCAGACAAGCTGGAGTTGTGAGTGATAGGAGGATTACACGGCCGATCTATCTTGGCATCGCCCCATCCGGCGAAACACGGAGACCAGGAGCGGGGGGGGCGTCCGTCAGGCTTACATAAGTTGGCTTCTTTGGCGCCAACACCCGATGTACGCTCGTTCATGTATGATCGTTTCAACGGATGCACTGAATGAATGGAGTCAGGAAATTCTTCGACGCCAATTATAAGAACTACCGGAGGCGCTAACGATGTTAGTACTTACACGCCGAATCGGCGAAACCATCATGATCGGCGAGGACGTTACGCTGACCGTATTAGGTGCCAAAGGAAACCAGGTTCGCGTGGGCATCAATGCGCCCAAAACCGTGGCTGTTCATCGTGAAGAAGTCTATGAGCGGATTAAGAACGGGAATATAGCGGGGCAAGCGCGAATCGATGATGGAAATTGGGAGCGTTAGCTTTCCAAGCATCGAGGTATTTTCGGGATTTGGCGAGCGAGGTGTGCGGGCCGAAGAGGTTGCAAGGAGCTTCGCATGGCGCACAGCGCTATATTGTCTCGTAGGTGGCGGTCGACGAGCGCCTCGTCGATCACCTATTGTTGCCAAGCCAGCTGCTAGCAGTACGTTTCGCCGTCATGGAGCCACCATGAATTCAAGTTCTTCCAAAGTGACCCTGCATATGGCTGCCAGTCTTGATTTCTTCATCGCGAAGAAGGACGGCGACGTTTCATGGATGGAAACCTCCGACAACTACGGCAAGGGCGTCGACGATACCACTGCAGAAGCGGCGGCGGAGTTCCTTAAGACCATCGACTGCTACATCATGGGTTCAAAGACTTACGAGCTTGCGGTGAAGCTTGGATGGCTTTATGGCGACACTCCCACGATTGTGCTGAGTCATCGAGCGCTGCAAGACGACAGAAAAAGCGTCGAGTTCTATTCGGGTGACGTGACTCGGCTGGTAAACGACCGCCTAAAGCCCCGTTATAAGAACATTTGGCTTGTCGGCGGGGCAATGCTCGCCAAGGAGTTCATTCGCTTGAATCTGGCTGACGATATCCGAATCGCCATTTTGCCAATCATCCTAGGTGACGGCATACCGTTCGTGGATCACGTCGGCGCGGAAAGGCCGCTGCATCTTAAAGACGTAACGGCTTACAAGAGCGGACTCGTGGAATTGTGGTACGAAATACGGACAACCACTACCATACGCCCATGAAGTAAAGACGATGGCATTCGTGCTCCTATGACGTTCAAGCTAAGTGCCCGGCAGATTCACCTTTGGTGCGCTTTCTTTCCGGAGATACAAGATGTCGAGGTCCTTGAGGCGTACCGCTCCTTGCTCAACGAGGCGGAACGAGCCCAGGAAGCGAGATTCCATTTTGCGCGGGATCGTCACCGCTATTTAGTTACCAGAGCGCTCGTCCGCACGGTATTGGGTCGTTACGCCTCCGTTGCCCCTGCCGAATGGGTCTTTACGAAGAATGCGTATGGCCGGCCGGAAATTGCGAATGACGATGGGGTGGCCAGAGAGATTTCCTTCAACGTGAGCCACACGAACGGCCTGATCATTCTCGGCGTTTCGCACAAGCTTGCGCTCGGGGTGGACACCGAAAATACTCGTACACGCCAAGTGTCCCTCGAGATTGCAGACCGGTTCTTCGCTCCCGACGAGACCGCGGAGCTCCGCGCCTTGCCTACCGAACGGCAGCGGCAGAGATTCTTCGAATACTGGACTTTGAAGGAGTCGTATATCAAAGCCCGATCCATGGGGCTTTCGATTCCGCTGGATCATTTCAGCTTCAATTTTCCTTCCGACGGCATCGAGATTTCGATTCATCCGAAACAAAACGATCGGGCATCGCGCTGGCGATTCTGGCAGATGGAGATCGTTCCTGACTATTTGGCTGCGGTGTGTGCCGAACGGATTCCCGGTATGGATTCCGAATTGATCGTAAAAAAGATAGTGCCGCTCGTTTCCGAGGGGACGTATGACTACACTCTGCTGCGAGCTTCAACCATCGCTTCTTAGCGCTGCGATAGGGTCGAGTTCTGCCGCCTGTCTCGCGGGAAAGACGCCGAAGGCAACGCCGACGCCGATGCATAGCGCTACGGCAACGAGCAAAGTGAGCGGTGACCAGGCAACCGACCAGCCGGCGAGAGCGGCGATCGTATAGGCGACGATCGCGCCGAGCAGCACTCCGCAAAGCGCGCCGCTGACGGCGATCACCAGTGCCTCGGCGAGAAATTGTTCGACGACATTGCGTTTGCGTGCGCCGAGCGCACGCTTCAAACCGATCTCTCGGCGTCGTTCAAGCACGTTGGCCAGCATGATGTTCATGATGCCGATCCCGCCCACTAAGAGCGAAACGGCGGCTATCGAACTCATGACGATCGTGAAGATGCGCTGCGTTTGTTGATGCTGGCGATACAAGCCCATCGGTACGATGAGCTTGGTGTCGTCCGCGCCGGCGTGCCGATGTTCGATCACGGTTTGCAGCACCCGCGCCGCTACATCCGGAGGATGTTTGCCGTCGAGTCGCAGACTGATGGCATCCGCCTCATCGTCGATCGAGGAAAATCTGAAGCGTGCGCGACCGGACTCCCAAGGGACGAATAGGCGTTCATCGTCCAGCCCCAGTTTCACGCCTTCGAATTCCGCTTTGGAGGGCGAGCGGTCAGCGAGCACACCGATCACTTCGAGCCAAACATGATTGAGTTTGACGCGTGCGCCGATGGGTTCGGCGTCTTCGAATAACGTACGTGCGAGGCGCGCACCGAGCACGCAAACGGGTGCGAGGGTTGCGCCGTCTTCCTGCGAGAACCAACGGCCGCGGCCGATTTGCAAGCCGCTGTGTTCGGCATACGCGGGCGAAACGGCAAAAGCTTGTCCCGCTACGACGTTCGAACCGCTCGTGAGCTGCTCGACTTTGATTTCCTTTCTGATCGCGGTCGATCGTGCGCCCGGAACCACCGACAATGCCGCGGCTGCATCGGCCGCCGACAATCCCAGCGAACGAGTGCGGATTTCTCTCAGCCGATCCGGCTCGATCGCTTTGCTTTCAAGCAATACATTGTCGAGGCCGAGTTCGGACACCAACCGAAGCGCTTCGCGACGACTACCTTCGCCGACCGCGAGCATGGCCACAATGGCGCCGACCCCGAATACCATTCCAAGCAACGTGAGGCCTGTGCGCAACTTGCGGCGCTGCAATTCAACGACGGCTTCGCCGATGAGCTGGCGGTTGATGGCCGTTATCTTCATTGCAATGCCTTTGCCTCTTGCGGGATCAATGCGATGCTCGTTCCCGCTTCGATGCCTGATTTAATTTCGCTGCGAACGGCCCCACGCACTCCCAAGTCGACGCGGCGTTTCTCGAAGCGGCCGCCGTCTGCGATCAATACGGCAAACGCAGTCCCTTCTTGCACAAGCGCTACGTTCGGTACGGTGAGCGTGTTCGGCTTATCAATCAATTGCACCGCGCCGCGGAGTGCCTGCCCGGGTTTCAACTCCAAGCGGACGGCAGTCGCGCGATCGATAGCCGCTTCGAAATCAATGTACTTGACTGGGGACTCGCGATTTTTGGTGGTGGCACTGATACCGACTTTGGTGACCTGCAAGTCGATCTCCACGCCGGTGCCGGTCAGCCGCACGCGTACCGGAATGCCCACCTTCAATCCGAATGCTTGGTTTTCGGCCACGCTGAATTGCGCGACGAGCTTCTCAAGATTGGGAAGCGAGCCGAATTCCTGTGCGGTCCAGAGACTCGCGCCGACCAGCGGCTTGGTGCCGTCCCAGCGCGTAACGAGTCGAAACAGGCCGTCGTGCGGAGCGATGAGGTCGAGTGCGGCAAGATTCGTCCGCTTTTGACTGGCAATGAGGGCAACGCTTTCTTTTTGAGAAGAGACGACAGCGCTGTCGGCTTTGCCGCGAAGGCCGACTTGCCCTTCCTTCCATTGCAAGTACGTATGCTTGGCCGTCAGGAAACCGACATCTTGGAGCGCGTCGAGGATTTGATTGCGGGCGAAGAACGTTAAGTCGGCGTTGGCGTAGCGCTGACTTAAGGCGAGGTCGGTCGTCACTTTAGCGCTTTCGGTCGACAGCTCCGCTTGCGACATCGCGGTGACCGCGCGGACACCGGCCTCGCTCAACGTCTTGCGCAAGAGTTCCGCCTCGGCTTGCGACAGTTCCATGCGCGCACGCGGCGCATCGAACCGCGCGATGACGTCTCCTTTTTTCACGGGAGAACCGTCTTGTAAAACTTCCAGAAGGGCGCGGCTTTCAAATCCGTTGCCGGGAACCATGAGCGGCGTTTTTTCGGAGGCGCCGATTTCGCCATCGACGTTGAGCGTTTCGAGCCACGATCGTACGGCGACGGTTTCAACCGGCATTGCCGTGTCTCGCATTTCGCCGCATGCGGCCAGTATTGCCAGTATGGGCAAGCAGAGTGGCAAGAGACTTCTAAAGCCCCGATTCATGGCGAGCGAACTCGATCGTCGGCGTCGGCAACGCTTAGGGGTTCTGTCGTGAGCTTCACTTGAACGGCGGCTCCCGGCTTCACCCCTTTTGGAACGGAGTCGAACTCCAATTGCACGTCTCGAACGATGACGGGTTGCATGCGCGACTTGATGTGGTACGTGCGTCCCAGTTCTTTGACGCGCGCAGTGAGCGCCACGTTGGCGCCGGGCACGTTCACGCGCGCTTGCTGGCCGACGCGCACGGCGGTCGCTTGAGCTTCCGGCACGGTGGCGCTCACGATCAATTGATCGGGATCGGCCAGCGTTGCGACCGAAATGCCCATCCACACTTGGTTGCCGACGGAGAACTTCTCGCCATTGAACTGCAAGCGATATAGCACGAGGCCGGCGCGTGGCGCTTTTACCGTTAGCGCACGCAATCCCTCGCTGAGGTCTGCGACCGAATTTCGAAGTCGAGCGATGTCGAGTTCAAGCGCGGCGCGTTCCGCATCGCGGGCGTTGACTGCCGCATCGCGCTGTCGAAGTGCCAACTCGGCGAGTTGTGCCGTGAGTTCTCGTTCGATGACCAATTTGTCGTAGTCGATGCGCCGAATTTGGTCTTTGGGCTGGGTGGTTTTTCGCGCGGCCTTCTCCGCGTTGCTTCGTGCTTGGCCGACGTCGATGTCGGCTGCTTTCGCCGCTTCCGCATGATCGAGGTTCATCTTCTCCATGGAGCGAAGCTTTTCCTTCAGCGAACTCTGCCTGGCTTCGAGCTGCGGGCCCAGATCCGGCGCGCTGAACGTCGCGATGGGTGCGCCTGCTTGAATCGTTGCGCCTTCGGGAGCCAGTTGCACCAAATTGTAGTGCCACACTTCACTGATCTCGGGAGGAGAAATTGCGATGGACTGGCGCGAAGCGATTTCACCTTCTAGCGTGAGCTCTTTCGGAGCGGCAAGGGAAGTGGAAGGTGGGAGGAGTCCGTCGCCAGCTGGTTCGACGATGACGCTCATTCCAGGGACAAGCGGTGCACCGTGATCCGCCGGTAACGCGATATCGAGTTGAAAATAGCGGCCGCTACCCCAGGCGGTTCGTGTTTGTGGAGCAAGCGCTATGCGTTCTATCTTTGCAGGGAGAATCTTCCCCGGAAGCGCGTCGAACCCAAGACGTACCGATTGGTTTTCCGATAGAAACGGTCGATCGGCTTCGAGCGCCCATGCCTGCACGCGCATTTGTCCCGAACCCAAGATATATCCCGCCACGCTGCCGGGAAGCACGCTGGTGCCTTCGTCGCAGCGCTCGCCGCGCCACTCGCTATAGCCGTGCACGACCACGCCGTCGCGCGTCGCGCGTACTTCGGCCCCGGCAAGCTGTGCCTTGAGATAAGCCAGATTGAATAGCAGTTTCTTCGCTTCGAGTTCGCCGTCGGCTCTGCGGCGCGCTACCGCTTGCTGCGCATTGGCGGCCGCTTTCTTCTTTAATTCCAAATCGCGTTCCGCGCGTTCCAGTTCTCCTTTATAACGATCGAAGTCGAGTGCCGATACGTGCTCGTGCGGCACGGCGGCATCGACCCGCGCTTTCTTGAGTGCAGCCTCCGCCGTCAGCAGCGCTTTATCGGCTTCGATTGCCCTAACGACCAGATCCGCCACTTCCCGACGTGATTTTGCCTTGGCTTGCTCGAGTTCGATTTCTTGCTGACTGAGGTTACCGGACTCCCTGGCTTCGATGCGTAAAACCAAGTCGCCTTTCTTGACGGAGGTTCCTTCGGCGACATAGTTGCGCAGCAACACCGGTGCATTGTTGGAAGGCGGCACGTAAATGGGCTGGGAATCGAGCGCGATGACTTCTCCAGTCAATAATACGGGTCGAGTCGGCGGCGTCGGAGGCGACGATGCAGTCGATATCGGAGCGACGGAAGCCACTGTCGCAATGACCATCAACGTCCGAATAGCAGCGATCATCCGTGCAACTCCGCGACGCGCCCATCCCGCAAGTAGATGGTTCGCTGAGCGACGTTGGCGATGTCAGTGTCGTGAGTGACGAGTACGAGCGTCTGTCCGGCTGCATGCAATTCGGCAAACAAGCCAAGGACATCGCGCGCGCTCTTGGAGTCGAGATTGCCGGTAGGCTCGTCGGCAAGCAGTAAGGCGGGTTGGTTAAGCAATGCACGCGCGACCGCGGCACGCTGCAACTGACCGCCGGAAAGTTCGCTGGGCCGATGGTGAATGCGCTCTTTAAGGCCGATGCGCTCGAGCAGTTTTTGAGCGCGTTCCGGCGCTTGGGCGTCGGCGACGGCGGCGTAGCGTTGCGGTAACAGCACGTTCTCGAGCACGGTGAGCCGCGGCAGCAAATGAAATGATTGAAAAACGAAGCCGATGCGGCGATTGCGAAGGTCCGACGCGGAATCGTCGTCAAGCGCGGCGACGTCCTCGTTCTCGAGCCGGTAGCTGCCTTGATCCGGCTTATCCAGCGCGCCGAGCACGTTGAGCAGCGTCGATTTTCCCGAGCCCGAAGGTCCCATGATGGCGATAAATTCGCCGCGGACAATCGAAAGATCGACGCCGTCGAGTGCGCGAATCTCGTTGCCCCCTTGTCGATAGCTTTTACGGATTCCTTTGAGTTCTATCATGCATCCACCGCGAAGCTTCCAGAGCGGCAATTTAGATGGAACATAGGAAAGCGCGCGCTCGCGAAAGTTCCCAGATTACTCATCGAGGTCCATCGGAGTGGATGGCAAAGATGGGTGTGGGTGGCGCAACGGTCGCGCGCCGTTTCTAATCATGCTCTGTGTGGGCGTGCCAAATACTCTTTCGATTGCATCTCGACCAATCGGCTTTGCGTGCGTTCGAACTCGAACTTGAACGACGCGCCTGTGTAGATCCGATCAAGCGGGGCGGCGCCCGAGACGATGAGTTTGACATTGTGATCGTAAAATTCGTCGACAAGCGAGATGAGGCGACGTGTTTGGTTCTCCTGCGCGGAGTCAAGCACCGGAACGTCGCTGAGTAGGACGGTGTGATAGCAGCGCGCGAGTTCGATGTAATCTTCCTGGCCCCGCGGCCCGTCGCAAATCTGCTTGAACGTAAACCAGATGACGTCCTGAGCGCGGCGCTCGGCGTGCAAGCGGCGGTGATTGAGGATGAAGTTGGCATTGTCGTCGCCCGCGTCGCTCGCGCAAGCCTCGAAGAGCCGGTTGAATTCGTCGCGCGTTGTCGTCGCGCTCGCATCGAACCAACTCATCGAGCGCTCCAACAGGCGCAAGCGGTAGTCGGTTCCGCCGTCGACATTGACGACTTCGGTGTGTTCCTTGATTTGCTTGATGGCGGGCAAGAAACGTGCGCGTTGCAGTCCATCCTTATAGAGCTGGTCGGGCGGTATATTCGATGTCGCCACTAGCGTGACACCGCGTTTGAACAGCGCGGTGAACAGCGTTCCGAGCAGCATCGCGTCGGCGATGTCCGAGACGAAAAATTCGTCGAAGCAAATCACGCGCGTCTTGGCGGCTAGCTTGTCGGCAATGATTTCGAGAGGATTCGCTTGGTCCGCATGCTTCTTAAGCTGCTCATGCACCGATTGCATGAAGCGGTGAAAATGACTGCGTTGTTTGCTCTTGAACGGCAGGCTTTGGAAGAAGAGATCCATGAGGAATGTCTTGCCGCGCCCGACTCCGCCCCAGAAATACAGCCCGCGTTCGAGGAGGCGCGGCGGTTTGCGGCCGAGTAAGTTGCTGAGCAGGCCGCGCGGCTGCGGTTTCATGAGTCGCGTACGGAGGTCGTCCAGTTTGGCAATCGCATTGAGCTGCGCCGAGTCGGCCACATGACCGAGTCGCGTGCTTTCGCGATCGTAGAGTTCGCGGACGGTGTGCGGCGGGGCGGGGGAGGACGACATTGCGTGCAGGTTTCTTGCGTCGGCCCTCACCCGAGCCTCTGCCTCGAAGGGAGAGGGGGTTAAAGGCGATGAATATAGTTAAGAGCGCAGATCGGCCAGATCACGGAAATAATTCAGTGCATCGGGATTCGCCAGTGCATCGACATTCTTGACCGGTCTGCCATGGACGACGTTCCGAACCGCGAGCTCGACGAGTTTGCCGCTGATGGTGCGCGGAAGATCGCCAACTTGAATGATCTTTGCCGGTACGTGACGCGGTGTCGTGTTGCGGCGGATCGTATCGCGGATCTTGGTTTGCAACGCATCGCTCAGCACGACGTCGGATTTGAGTTTCACGAACAAAACGACGCGCACGTCGCTTTGCCAGTCCTGGCCGATGGCCAGGCTCTCGGCGACTTCTTCGATGGTGTCGACTTGCCGATAGATTTCGGCGGTGCCGATGCGCACGCCGCCGGGATTCAGCACGGCATCCGAGCGACCGTAGATGATCATGCCGCCTCGTGGGGTGAGTTCCGCGTAGTCTCCGTGACACCAGACGTTCGGGTAGCGGGCAAAGTAGGCGTCCTGATACTTCGAACCGTCGGTGTCGTTCCAAAAGCCGATGGGCATGGAAGGAAAGGGCGCGGAACAGACCAGCTCGCCTTTTTCGTTCGTCAGGGCTTTGCCGTCTTCGTCGTAGATTTCCGTCTTCATCCCTAGTCCCCGACACTGAATCTCGCCTTCGTAGACGGGCAAGATGGGGCAACCCAGGGCGAAACAGGCGGCAATGTCCGTACCGCCGGAGATCGACGCGAGCAGCACGTCCGGCTTCACGTCGCGATAAACGTATTTGAAGCCTTCCGGTGAAAGCGGCGAGCCCGTGGAAAGGATCGTTCTTAACTTCGGCAACGTACACTCGGCCGCCGGGCGCACGTTTTCCTTTTCGCTCCAAGCGAGGAAACGCGGGCTCGTGCCGAAGACGTCGATGCCTTCGCGTTCGGCTACGCGCCATAACACTCTTGGATCCGGATGGAATGGCGAGCCGTCGTATAAAACGACCGTTACGCCGACGGCAAGAGCGCTCACCAGCCAGTTCCACATCATCCAGCCGCAGGTGGTGAAATAAAAGAGTTTATCGCCGCGCCGCAGGTCGGCATGCAACATGTGCTCTTTCATATGTTGCAGGAGCGTGCCGCCCGCGCCGTGCACGATGCACTTCGGAATGCCGGTCGTGCCGGACGAATACAAAATGTAAATGGGGTGATTGAACGGCAGTTGTTCGAAGGTGAGCGGGGTATTGACGTCGCCGAAGGTTCCGAATACATGAGCCGATTTTGTTCCGCCGAGATCGGGTTGCGCGTTGACATAGGGAACCACGATGATGGTTCGGATGCTGGTAATGCGCGCAGCGATATCGCGCACGGTCGGCAGCGAATCGATGGTTTTTCCGCCGTAGAAGTAGCCGTCGGCCGCGAACAGGACTTTCGGCCGAATCTGTCCGAAACGATCGAATACGCCCGCGACGCCGAAGTCGGGGGAACAGGATGACCATATCGCGCCGATGCTCGTGGTCGCCAACATGGCGATGACCGACTCGGGAAGGTTGGGCAGAAAACCGGCCACTCGATCTCCCTTGACGACCCCGGCGGCTCTTAATCCCGCGGCAATGCGCGCGACTTCCTGCGTGAGTTGTTGGAAGGAGAGTTCGCGTCGTTCGTTGCGTTCGTTATGGAAAATGAGCGCTGGCGCCTGATCGTTGCGCGACAGCAGGTTTTGCGCGAAGTTAAAGCGCGCGCCCGTAAACCACTTGGCGCCGGGCATGGCGTTGCCGTTCTCGAGAACATGGTCCCATTCGCGAGAGGCGCGCACCTCGCAAAATTTCCATAGCTCAGCCCAAAATTTTTCCCGCTCCGTAATCGACCACTCGTAGAGCGACGCATAGTCCGAGATGTTAGTGCGATGATTCCCATTCACCCGCTGCATGAAGCGCGAGAGTTGGGCGTTGGCAATGCGTTCGGGAGAGGGAGACCAGAGGGGTGCAGTCATGATCGAGAAGCGCTCAAAAGATCGGGATCAACGCAATTCTAGCAATCTTCGTTAAACAGTCTCAGTTAAGTAATTTCAGTCAAGTAATTTCAGTCAAGTAATTTTAGCCAGCTCACTCAAACGGACAATGCGCGCGTTCGATACGGTCGCGAATCACAAGCGGTTAGAGATTCTGATAGTTCGGTCCGGAGCCGCCTTCCGGGGTGGTCCAGGTGATAATTGCGTAAGGATCCTTGATATCGCACGCCTTGCAGTGAACGCAGTTCGCCGCGTTGATCTGCAAGCGCTTGCCGCCTCTACCGTCGTCCACCATTTCGTACACATTGGCGGGGCAGAAATTTTCGCACGGGTTGCCGTACTCGCGAGCGCACGTGGTCGCGCAGATCGTGGTGTCGGCTACTTTTAAGTGCGCCGGCTGGGCTTCATCGTGCGAGTTATTGGCAAAGAACACGAACGACACGCGATCTCGCGGGGGCAGCGAGCGTTCGACCCATTCGCGATTCGGCGATACGTAGTCATCCAGCTTCTTGAGTTGCCGATAGTCTTCGTGGTTGCGGAGCGTCCACGGCGACTTGCCATACGTAAGCATCTCCCAGCCGCTATTTAAGAGGCCCGTCCAAAGCCCTTTCTTGAACGCCGGTTTGGCATTGCGGCAGCGTTTGAGTTCGAGTCCGCCTTCCGATGCCCGGTAGGCCGCATCGAAGCCCGCTCCGTCAGCGTGCTGGGCCGCATGTTCCGCGGCGATCGAGCCGCTGCGAATCGCCTGATGCACGCCCTTGATTTTGACGAAGTTCAATGTGCCTCCGGCATCGCCGATCAGGATCGCGCCCGGCATTTCCAATGTCGGCAGCGATTGCCAGCCGCCTGCTGCGATGGTGCGTGCTCCTGCGGAGAGAATTTCCCCGCCTTCCAGCAGCGGTTTGATCGACGGATGATGCTTGAATTGTTGGAAGGCTTCGAAAGGTTTCAGCCGCGGATCTTCGTAATTCAGCCCGACGATGTAGCCTACGTAAACGCGGTCGTTATCCAAGTGGTACAAGAAGCTTCCCGCATACGTCTTCGAATCGGCGGGCCATCCGAGCGCGTGTTCGATGCGCCCGGGCCTTGCGCGTCCGGGCGGCAGTTGCCACAGCTCCTTGTAGCCGAGTGCATAGACTTGGGGATCGTGGCCTGCATCGAGTTTGAAGCGCTTGATGAGCTCCTTTGAAACGGAGCCACGGCATCCTTCCGCCAGCACGGTCAGTCCCGCGTGAATTTCGATTCCGGGCGTGAAATTGGGACCGGGCTTGCCGTCCTTTTCGAGGCCCATATCACCGATTTGCACGCCCTTGACGCGGCCCGCATCGTCGTAAACGGCGGCGGCGGCGGCATAGCCGGGAAAAATGTCGACGCCCAGCGTTTCCGCCTGCTGCGCCAGCCACGGCGTCAATTGTCCGAGCGAGATGATGAGGTTACCGTGATTGTCGAACGGCGTGGAATACACCATCGATTTCGGCAACGGCTTAAATAGCCAATTCGGAATCCGAAGCGCGCCGGTCTTGCTGAAAATGCTGAACACGTCTTCCGTGACCGGCACCTTCATTCCCTTGAATTCGTCGCGCCATTTCGGCAGGAGCTTGTCGAGCGGTCCCGGTTCAAGTACGGCGCCCGATAAAGAGTGGGCGCCGATGGAAGTGGCTTTCTCCAATACGCAAATGGTCTTTTCGGGTTGCAGCTGCTTGAGCCGTATTGCAAACGCAAGTCCTGCTGGCCCGGCGCCGACCACGACCGTGTCGTATTCCATGACTTCGCGTTCAATTCTTCCAGGCTGGTTCATGGCGGCCTCGTTCACGGCGGGCTCGTTCATGGATTGACTCGACGTTGACTGCGATAAAGCAGTATAACGCGGGGATTAAATTCTAAGGCCGCCGTCCACCTCGAGAATTCGGCCGGTGAAGTAGTCGTTCGTCAAAATGAAGATCGCGCCGTGCGCGATTTCGTCGACCACGCCGGCGCGCTTCATCGGAACGGCGGCGAGCGTTCTCTCCAGCACCTCGGGTTTCATGTCGTTGAGGATGTCGGTTTGAATGAATCCTGGCGCGATGGCGGCTGCGCGGATGCCGTAGCGCGCGAGTTCCTTTGCCCAAGTCACTGCCATTGCGGCAACGCCTGCTTTGGCTGCCGAGTAATTGGACTGTCCGATATTGCCGGCGCGGGAGATGCTGGAAATATTGATCAATACGCCGCCGTTGCCGAATTTGATCATGTGGGTGGCCGCTTCGCGACCGCAGAGGAAAACGCCGGTCAAGTTCACGTCCATGACGGCCTGCCACTGAGCCATCGACATCGTTCCGACAACTTGCCCGTCTTTGACCTTTACCAACAACGCATCGCGAGTGATACCTGCATTGTTAATGAGTGCGTCGATGCGACCGAAATCTTCCGCGAGTTGCGCAAACGTTTGGGTAACCTCATTCTCTTGTGCGACATTGCACCGATAGGTGCGTGTAGTAATGCCTTTTTCCGAGCAGAGCGCCTGCGTTTTCGCCAAGTCATCTGCCGACATATCCAGGAGCGCAAGTTGCGCACCGCGTTCACCCAGTGCAAGAGCGAGTGCGCGGCCGATTCCGCGGCCACTGCCAGTGATGACCGCCACTTTGCCTGCAATCTGCATAGATTCTCCCAATTTGGTTTTTTAGTCGGCCAGGGGCCTGGTTGGTGTTAGGGGTTGTGTTGGGGCGGCGCATAGTAATCGGTTACTGCGTTGCACAAAACCCCTCTATGCCGGAAGTTAAGGATTGATCTTACCCGTTGTGAGGGTAAGGCCTGAGTCTTGTCGCTAAGCAGATATGGAACAACTGTTGGGGCCAGGGGATGTGGCTTACGGAAGCTCAGGATCAGGGAAATATAAGTGAGCGCGGTCGGGGCAGGGAGGCCCGCCTACTTAAATACGGTACCGGAGAGCCGAGGGGGAGGTCGGGTTGGACTTAACGCCACTCCGCAGGCCGATTTTCCAAAAAGGCCGTGAGGCCTTCCTTGCCTTCGGGCGAACTTCGCAGCCGTGCGAGCAATCGGGCTGTGTACGAAGGCAATTCTTCGCTGGCGACCAGGCTAACCTTTTGGATGAGTTGCTTGGCTTCGCTTTGTGCAACGGGTCCTCCTCGTAGGAGGAGGGCAACGTACTCTTCGACGGTCTGATCGAGCGCATTTGGATCGACCACCTGATGCAGCAAGCCGGCTTCCCGCGCGAGGGCCGCATCCAACGTCATTGCGCTTAAAAACCAGCGACGCGCTTGACGCTCGCCGATCGCAGCGACGACGTAGGGGGAAATTACGGCGGGCACGATGCCTAAGCGCACTTCCGTCAAAGCGAATTTTGCCGTCGTAATCCCCACTGCGATGTCCGCACAGGCAATGAATCCTATGCCTCCGCCATAGGCTCCGCCGTTGACACGCGCAATCACGGGCTTGTTGAGCCTGTCGAGTGCGTGTAAACAATTCGCGAAACGCAACGCGTCTTGCACATTCTCTTGTTCCGATAGCGTGCCTTGTTTACGCATGTGCGCGAGATCCGCACCGGCGGTGAACGTCGTTCCTGCGCCCGTCAGAATCGCAATTCGAATGCTGGGATCTGCCGAGATCTCTTCGAGGATGGAATGCAAGCGACGAATCAAGTCATCGTCGAAGGCGTTGCGCTTATCGGGACGATTCAGCGTGACGGTGGCGACACCGCGTGCATCGCGAGTCAATAAAACCGAGTTTGTCATAGGGGGATAGTTAGCATGATGAGTGGACCCCGGCCTGCACCGGGGTGATGACTGCGTCATCACATTCTGAATATTCCGTAGCGCTCTTCGCCCGGCGGCGGGCCGTAACTGGCTGCAGCCAGCGCGAAGCCGAGGATTTTACGGGTGTTGCATGGGTCGATAACGCCGTCGTCCCATAGCCGTGCCGTTGCGTAGTAAGGATGGCCTTGTGTTTCGTATCGATCGCGAATTTGATCCATGAATTCACGAGCGTCCATCTCCGGCCAGTCTTGTCCGCGCGCCTTCATGCCATCGCGCCTCACCGTTGCCAGCACCTGGGCGGCTTGCTCGCCGCCCATCACGGAAATCCGCGCGTTCGGCCACATCCACAAAAAGCGGGGACTGTGGGAGCGTCCGCACATCGCATAGTTGCCGGCGCCGAAGGAACCGCCGATCACCACGGTCAATTTCGGAACGCGCGAGCAGGCAACCGCCGTGACCAGTTTGGCGCCGTCCTTCGCGATTCCATCGTGTTCCACCTTCTTGCCGACCATGAAGCCGGTGACATTCTGCAGGAAGAGGAGCGGGATCTTCCGCTTATTGGCCAACTGCACGAAGTGCGCTCCTTTAAGCGCCGAATCGGGAAAGAGAATGCCTTGATTTGCGAGGAGGGCTACCGGGAACCCTTGAATGTTCGCAAATCCGCAAATTAGCGTCTTGCCGTATAGCGCCTTGAACTCATGAAAGTCCGAACCATCGACGAGTCGCGCGATAATTTCGTGCGCGTCGAAGTGCCGTCGGGTATCGGTGGGAATGACGCCGTACATCTCATGCGGGGAGTAAACGGGCTCCGTAAAGCTTTGCTGCGTCAGCCAAGGTGCCTTGCGCAGCGAAAAATTTTTAACGACATCGCGTGCAATGGCCAGCGCATGTGCGTCGTCATTGGCGAGATGGTCGGCAACTCCCGAGATGCGCGTGTGTACGTCGCCGCCGCCGAGCGTTTCGGCATCGACGACTTCGCCGGTTGCCGCTTTAACGAGCGGCGGACCGCCCAGAAAAATCGTGCCTTGCTTGCGGACGATGATCGCTTCATCGCACATGGCCGGTACGTAAGCGCCGCCTGCAGTGCACGATCCCATCACGACCGCCACTTGAGGAATGCCGGCGGCCGATAGCTGCGCTTGATTGAAGAAAATCCTGCCGAAGTGATCGCGATCCGGAAACACTTCATCTTGCAGAGGCAGGAATGCACCGCCAGAATCGACCAGGTAGATGCACGGCAACTGGTTTTCCAGAGCGACTTCCTGCGCACGCAGATGTTTTTTGACGGTTAGCGGAAAATAAGTGCCTCCTTTGACGGTCGCGTCGTTCGCAACGATCATTATCTGCCGTCCGTGTATAAACCCGATTCCCGTCACTATTCCTGCGCCGGGCGCTTCGCCGTCATACAAGCCTTCGGCAGCCAGCGGCGAAAGCTCCAGGAATTCGGTGTCGGGATCGATGAGTTTGGCGATTCGGTCGCGAGGCAGCAGCTTGCCGCGCTCGGTATGTTTGCGGCGCGAATCGTCATCGCCGCCTCGGGACGTACGCGCGACGCGTGCGTGTAGATCGTCGACGAGACCGCGCATGCGCGCTGCGTTCTCTAAATACTCTTCCGACTTGGGGTCGACCCGCGTGGGCAGAATCATGAGCAATCTCGACTCTGGGAGATAGCGGTACTGGGCAGCGGAAGTGAGCGAAGCATCATCGTTACTCGCTACGCCGTTGCTTCAAAAAGTTCGCGACCGATGAGCATTCGACGTATCTCGTTAGTGCCGGCGCCGATTTCGTAGAGTTTGGCGTCGCGCAACAGCCGACCGGCGGGATAGTCGTTCGTGTAGCCGTTGCCGCCGAGCGCCTGGATAGCTTCCGAAGCCATCCAAGTCGCTTTTTCGGACGCTTGCAAAATGCAGGCAGCGGCGTCGATGCGCGTAATTTGATTTCGGTCGCACGCTTTCGCGACCGAATACACGTAAGCGCGGCAACTATTCATCGCGGCATACATGTCAGCGAGCTTGGCCTGCATGAGTTCGAAAGTGCCGATCGGCTTGCCGAACTGCTTACGCTCGTGAACGTAGGGCAGCACGACATCCATGCATGCCCGCATGATGCCGAGCGGGCCGCCGGCAAGCACTACGCGCTCGTAATCGAGGCCGCTCATGAGCACTTGCGTTCCGCCGCCTTCGGCGTGGAGAAGGTTTTCGGACGGCACTTCGCAGTTGTCGAAGATCAGTTCGCTGGTATCGGAGCCGCGCATACCCAGTTTGTCGAGCTTTTTGCCGGTCGTGAATCCAGTCATTCCCCGTTCGATGACGAATGCGGTGATACCGCTCGATGCTTTGGCATAGACGATCAGCACGTCCGCTTGCGGGCCGTTGGTGATCCACATCTTGCGACCGTTGATGACATAGATGCCACCGCGCGGCTCGGCGCGAGTGGTCATGCTGACCACATCCGATCCTGCGCCGGACTCGCTCATCGCCAACGCGCCGACGTGTTCTCCCGAAATGAGTTTGGGGAGAAATCGCTCCCGCTGAGCGGCGGTTCCCCAGCGGCGCAACTGGTTCACGCAGAGATTCGAATGGGCGCCGTACGAGAGCGCAATCGAGGCGGACGCGCGTCCGAGTTCTTCCATCGCAATCACGTGCTCTAAGTAGCCGAGTCCCGCACCGCCGGACGATTGTTCAACCGTGAGGCCTAGAAGCCCAAGCTCGCCGAGCTTTGGCCATAACGTTCGCGGAAATGCGTTGTCGCGATCGATCTGCGCGGCGATCGGAGCGATCTGCGTTGCCGCGAATGCGGCAACCGTTCCGCGTAGCAGTGCGACGTTTTCGCCGAGATCGAAATCGAAATCTCTGATGTCATCGGCTTTCATTGGCGGACTCCGAAAAGGAATCATCGCTAGGCAACCTTCGAACCGGCAGCTGGGCAGCTCGATCTGCCGGGCATTATAGATGGAGCATATCGCCTGCGATCACGCTGAGTTCACGAAGCGCGAGCATTCGCGCAATCGGGGTGCGCCTGATTGCCTTGAGTTAACGAGCGTGACTTTGCCTTTACGACTTGTTTCGTTCGGCGGCGAGTGTTGCCACGCCGTCATCGTGGCTGAGATCGGGTTCATCGAGCGCGCTCAAAATCGCGGCGCGGCTTCGGTCGCGTTGATAGTTGGCAACTAGTTTTGCTTCCGGCGATTCCGGAGAAGCCGACTCCGGAGCGTCGATTTGCGGAAGAACGGTAATTTGCACGCGGCCAGGCCGAGGCCATATCGAGTTTGCCGGCAGTAGATTGCGGGCGTCTTTGATCGCCAGCGGGATCACCGGCATTCGCGTGCGTGCGGCAATCACGAATGCGCCGCCGTGAAAGCGTCCAAGGCCTGGTCGCTGTGCGAACGTCCCTTCCGGAAAAAACACCAGCGATCCGCCGCGGGAGGCGGTGCGCATTAGCCGACGGGCATCCATCGCGGCCGTATGACGATTGAAGCGTTCGACGAATTCCGCGCCGACGCGTCGTAGCAACAGACCCGCCAAGGGCACCCGCACCATCTCTTTCTTAATGACGAATGCAAACCGCGCGGGAAGGATGGCTTTGAGAAGCACGCCGTCGAGGTAACTCGAGTGATTGGCTACGATGACCGACGGAATTTCCGGAATAAGGTGGCTGCACTTGAGTTCGACGCGAATGCCGGCGACCGCAAGCCATGCTCGCGCTCCAAGCGTGCCGACCGTACGGCGTAGGCCGAGTCCGGGCAGGATCAGCAGAAGCAGGAGCGTTGCACTTCCTAACAAGAGAAAGGTCAACCAGGCATAGATGCCATAGAGTAAGAGAGCGGCTTGTTTGAGTAAGTCCATGGGATTAAGGCTAGCCGTGCGGTAACTCGACGTATCGGGTCCTAGGAGTTGCGGAAGCAAGCGTGGTGCGCCGCAATTTTCTGTGAACTGGTTCTCTTTATGTTAATAGTAAAAACGTTCTGTGAAAGCAGTCACGCCGATGGTTGCCGGGCGGTCCGCATACTGCGGGCAAGCTAAGCTAGCTCGGGTGAGTTCGTTCGTGCGAACGTCGGCCGGGTTGCAGGGTGTAAATCGCCAAATGAGTGCTGCTTCCAAGTCGAGTGTCTTCACCAAATCGGCCGCCGTAGAGCCGGCATCGAGCCCGTCCGCCGCGGCGATCGATCGCTTTCTGGATGCCGTGTGGCTGGAGCGCGGATTATCGCCGAATACGTTGTCCGCGTATCGAGCGGATCTTACCGCGCTTGATCGCTGGTTGCAGTCGCGGGGCACTGCCATTTCGCAGGCCAAACGAACCGACTTGCTTGCCTTCATCGCTTGGCGTGTCGAGGCCGGAGCGCGTCCGCGTTCTACGGCGCGTCAATTGTCCAGCTTCCGTCGCTTCTTTCGGTTCTTGGTTCGCGATAGCGGGCTCAGCGAAGATCCGACCGCGCAAATTGCGATGCCTAAAATCGGCAGGTCATTGCCGAAATCGCTGACCGAGGAAGAAGTCGACGCATTGCTCGGGGCACCGCTGATCAGCGATCCGTTGGGTCATCGCGATCGCACGATGCTTGAGGTCTTGTATGCGACCGGATTGCGCGTTTCGGAACTCGTCAATCTCCGTTCTTCGCAAGTTAATCTCAACCAAGGCGTATTGCGCATCGTGGGCAAGGGTGATCGCGAGCGTTTAATACCGCTCGGCGAAGAGGCCGTGCGCTGGTTGAACGAATTCTTGAGCGGTCCGCGGTTGGAAATTCTTCTCGAACGTCAGACCGATTGCCTGTTTCCTACCCGCCGAGGCGACCGCATGACCCGGCAGGCTTTCTGGCACATCATCAAGCGCTACGCGCAGAAGGCTTGTGTTCAGAAGGCGCTTTCCCCCCATACGCTGCGTCACGCGTTCGCAACGCATTTGCTCAATCACGGTGCAGATCTTCGAGTGGTGCAGATGTTGTTGGGACATAGTGATTTGTCCACCACGCAGATCTACACCCATGTCGCCCGCGAACGCATGAAAGAGCTGCATTCTCAGCATCATCCGCGCGGCTAATTTCTGCCGAGCCTGGTTACGAATTGTCCGGGCTCCCAGATAGCCAGGATAGCCGGCGAATCGCTTCCGGCGCCTTGGATCTGGCGCATCTGCCGAGTGTGCTCTGCTACACTTGCCCCTCGTCTACTACTGAACGCGATCGAGATTTTGCGGTCCAAACGCAACGTTCGCTTCGATATCCCGAGTCGTGGAGCGCTGAATGCGTAACAATTTTCTCCTTTGCTGTACTTTTGCGTCGCTTTTTGGCGCCTCGCTGGCAATGGCGGCGGACGATTCGGTACAGGCTGCCAAGGTGGCGAAGCCCGATGACATCCGTGTCCAACTGGCGAAGAAACTGCCCGGCACGAAACCTGAGGACATTCGTGCGACGCCGATTTCGGGGCTATATGAAATCGCCGCGGGCAGTACCAGCGCATTCATAACGGCCGACGGAAAATACAGCATCTACAACGGGGACTTGTATGAGTTGTCCACCAAGACCAACCTCTCGGAAAATCGCCGCATCGAATCAAGAATGCAGGCGCTTGCCGGATTGAAAGAGACGGATACCATCGTTTTCGGAGGGGCTGCGGCACCGAAGCATACGATCACCGTGTTTTTTGACGTCGATTGCGGATACTGCCGCAAGCTCCATGGCGAAGTTGCGGAGTTGAACAGGCTTGGAATTCGCGTTCGCTATACAGCCTTTCCTCGCAGCGGTCCCGGTACTCCGTCGTGGGAAAAGATGGAAAAGGTTTGGTGTGCCAAGAATCGCCAGGAAGCATTGACTAAGGTGCAATTGGACCAGGACATTGGCTCCGCGACATGCGGCGTCACGCCGGTTGCTAGCCAGTACAAACTTGGAGAGGAACTGGGCGTGAACGGTACCCCTGCGATCTTCACCGAAGGGGGCGATTACATTGGGGGATATCTTCCGCCGCAACAACTGTTGGCGCATCTCGAAGAATTGAAGGCGCGCGCGGCGTCCAAAAAAGGCGGTTCATAGCGCACGAAGGCCGGCGCAAAACGCGCCCTAAAGTCCTTGCTAGTAGCCAGTAGCTACTAGCAAGCGGTCGTCTGGAACCCCGTAACTCAATGCGCCATTGGCGCGCTAGCGCTCAAGCAACTTGAGCTTGTCGGGTTTCCCATCCCAATCTTTGCCGTCCGGCGGGCCAGGTTTCTTTTCGGTAATGACGGGCCATTTCTTGGCCAACTCCGCATTGAGCCCCTTGAATTGAGCTTGATTGGCCGGCAGCTCCTCTTCGGAAACGATGGCCTCAGCGGGGCACTCGGGCTCGCATAACGTGCAGTCGATGCATTCTTCCGGATCAATCACCAGGAAATTCGGACCCTCGTGAAAGCAATCCACCGGGCACACTTCCACGCAATCCATGTATTTGCACTTGATACAGTTTTCTGTGACGACAAAAGTCATCGGTAGCTCCGATTGGACAAACAGCTCTGTGGCAACGCCAGCATAATGCTTGGGCGGCGTATTCTGCCAAAGCGTGCCCTAAGAGCAAGCGTCTGCTTGGAATGCCGGCCAATAACTCGGTTATGGTGCCTTCGCCGAAACGTCAAGATCGTGGAAATGCAGCGGCTCACGACCCACGGTCCGGTCTTCCAAATAGCGTTTCAGCGCAAAATCGACGCTGCGGAAAGCCATGTCTTGCCAGGGGATGTCGTGCTCGTCGAAAAGAGCGACTTCCAGGCTTTCAGGTCCGGCGCCGAAGTCGAGATTGAGTAATTTTGCCCGGAACATGACGTGTACCTGCTGTGCTTTGAGCACATGCACGATTGCCAGCAACGAGCCGATCTCGACTTTCGCCAAGGCTTCCTCCATCGATTCACGCGCCGCGGCTGCCTGCATGCTTTCGCCGTTTTCCATGAACCCGGCCGGCAATGTCCAATAGCCGTGCCGTGGCTCGATTGCTCGGCGGCACAGAAGAATTTTTCCTTGGTATTCGGGGACACAGCCGACGACCAGCCGCGGGTTCTGATAATGGATGACACCGCAGCCGCTACAGACATAGCGAGGCAAGTGATCACCGGTAGGAATGGCAAAGGCAACCGGTTGAGCGCAAGCGGAACAAAAATTCATGGACGTAGCGTATAGATTGCTTGATACCGCTGATTCTATTTTATGCGGCCTTGTTCCGTATCGGAATAGTAGGCTGACGCCTGTTCTTGTCTCTCCCTGGGGCTTCTCGAGAGATCAGGGTCATTCCTTGGCCGACTCGTGTGCTGCAATGTCCCGGCGCAAGTGGCGTGCGCCCCAGAAGTAGTGCAATGCAGACCAAACGTTCGCGGTGATCATGAAACGCAGAGTCCAGCGCAGGCCCTCGGCTTCGGCAAATTTTGCATCCAGTCCTTGTTCGATAAATTGGTGCTTAAGCAGGTCGCTAAAAAAACCGGAAAGAGTGGGGCCCAGTCCCAACCCGATCATATTTAAGATCAACAACAGCAATGCGCTGGCCAAAGCGCGTTCGCGATTGCCGATCAGCAGGAAGGTCGCTGCGATGCTCGGCGCCAAATAACCCGCGCCCAACGCTACGTAAGGCATATAAACGCCGAAGAGAGCGAATTTATTCTCTAGTATGTAAACGAACTGACCCAGTGGAAATGTGAGCAACAAGCAGGCGCCGGGTATCCACAGATAATAGCGTGGATCATTTTTGCGCTCCGCGAATCGATCACACAGTGCTCCTGCCAGATAGGCGCCGCTTGCGCCGGCGGTCAAGTAAATGATCGCCAATACGACGCCAGCTTCGCCGACGGTCATGCCGTGAGAGCGGGACAGGAACGACGGAAAAAAATTGCTGATGCCGTAAATCGCCAGAGTGTGCAATGCCGACGCCATGGCGATGTGTCGAAAAGAAGGTTTCGAAAATAACTTTTTCAACACCAGCCACGACGAGGGTGGCATCTCCTCCGTATGGGCGGGCTTTGCTTCGGAGAGTCCGCGGGGCGGTTCGCGGAGCGTGAACTTCACGATGAGGGCAATCGCAATTCCGGGCACGCCGACCACCAGAAACGCCGTGCGCCAGCCGAACACTTGCGCGATTACACCCCCAAGCAGGAAACCTAAAAAACTGCCGAGATAGGCGCCGGACTGATACACCGCAAGCGCTTTACCGCGGCGTTTTTGTTCATAGTAATCGCTCAATATGGAATACGCGGCCGGATTGCAGCCCGCTTCGCCCACGGCGACGCCGATGCGCGCCAGCAATAACTGCCAATAGTTCAGCGCGAACCCCGTCAATGCCGTGAATGCACTCCAGGCAGTGATGGACCATGCGATGATCGCGGCGCGATTGGCGCGATCTGCATAACGCGCCAACGGCATGCCCACGGTCGAATAGAAGAGCACGAATGCGGGGCCGCTTAGAAGCCCTAACTTTAGATCCGAGATCAGGAATTCACGCTTGATGGGTTCCATCAAGATCGTCAAAAGCTGTCGATCCAGAATATTGATCGAGTACACCGCGCAGAGCATCCACGTGACGTAGTGCCGATAGGCTTTCGACACGGGAAAGTCGGGGCGCGACGGAGGAATATAAGCGGCCACTGCACCAGGAATCGACGGCATCGACACGATTTAAATCTCCCCCAGCAGTAAATGGCTAGTGCGTTGTCGTAGCTCGGTTGCATTCGCCGGACAGTCGCACGCCCTTGAATTCTTGGTGACAGCGGTGAGCAGGGGTACGGTAGCAGATCCTAAATGTAAGCGCCTGCAAGAAGCGTGGAGAACGAAGAAGCCGGCCGATCTTTTTGTCTAGCGGAGAAAATGGATCGGTCTAAAGGGGGAGCGGGGGAGCGGCGTGAGTCATCGATTCGCTCGCGGTCCAAGGAAGGCCCAAAGAATAAAACCGAGCACCGGTAGTAGGACCACGAGCACGGTCCACAAGACTTTCTTTTCGGTGGTCGCGTTGCTGTGAAGGATCGCGACGATCGCGCACACATCGGCGATCAATATAAGGAGTCCCCAGATTCCACCGTAACCGTAACTCATAGCGACCTCTCATTGTTCATTAGCGAAAAATTCCTTTCTCGAGAATGGTGCCGTGCCCCACGGGGCGGCCGACGCTGATCCATAAACTCCAGGAGTCGGTCGATGCCGCGCCCAGTCCCACTGTGAGAGGGCCGATGAGCGTGCGCCCGGTGAGAAAGATCGATCCGCCGTAGATGGTGCCGCTCTTGCCGGTGTCGACGCGGCGGTCGATTTCGCCTACGTTCAATCCCACGCCGGCGTAAAAAGCGAGATTGCGGATCGATAGCACGTCCTTCACCTTCCATAAATAATTCGTACCGAGGGACCAGTAACTGTCGACGCGCAGCTCGCTGAGTTCCAATCCCGGGAAACTGCCCGGCCCACCGAGAGCGAAAGCACGGTCGGCAGGAAGATCGGTGCCGAAATCGGAGCCGCCGGCGGCCGTCAGCCGAATCACGTCGCGACGCGTTGGAATTGCAATGCCGATGCCCAACTCGGCGCGTTGCCAATTGCGATCTGCGCCCAGGGCGTCGTCGCTGTACATGTATTCGAACGCCATGGCCAAACCGTTTGTCGGATTGAAGCCGTTGTCACGACTGTCGTAATCGGCGGTGAGCTTGATGCCTGCGTCCAGCGAGTTGACCTCGGGCAACAGCGGCGAACCGATATCGACGTTCACTTTACGGCGATCGTAGATATATCCGGCGCGTAGCTGTCCGTAGTGACCCAAGTTAATGCCGAAATCGAATAGCGCTCCCAGGTCGCGGAATTCATAGCGCGCCAGACGTTCGTTGTCGGCAAAGATGTCTTCGAGCGATCGCGACAGCAGGATGCGCGGCTCGATGAAAATCCGATGAGCGTCATCGAGTGGCTGAAAGAAACTGGTGTTGAGCAACGACTGGCCGCCGATCTGTACCTCGTTGCGCCATTCCGCGCCAAGCGAGTTGAGCCAGGTGCGAACGTGCCGGCCGTACAGAATGAACGTGAGATCGCCGTCGGCCGAAGCGTGTACGCCGAAATCCGCTTTCAGGTAATTCGGTCCCCAATTTTTTTCGCGCGGCAGCCAGGTGAGCGTCGGCGCCTGCGGATCGCCGTCGAGTCGGTAACCGACGGAATCGAAATCCTGCAAGACCGACATTTGCTGTGCAGCGTTGCTGATCGTCGCCGTGTTCACCACGTCGCCTGGCTTTACGGGATCGAATTTTTCCAAGTATTCCGGGTTCACCCGCTTTAGTCCCTGGAACTGCACATCGGCAACCCGCGCTTCGAGATCCTGAGAGGCCGTAATCTCCTTACGCCAAGCGACATACTCCGTTTCCGGTACCGCATATTTCGCGAGCTCGCTTGCCATGGCGCGCGCTGCGGCTTCGCCGAGCGGAATCGTGTCGGGCACGCGTTCGAAATCGGACGTACCGATGGTGCCCATTTGCACGTCTATGCGGATATCGCGCGGTCCGATTGTCTGCAATTGCAGCGTTTCATTGGCTTCGATCATCACGTCCATGGTGCGGCTCAGCAGTTGCGCGGCGGTGCGCAGCTTTTTGGGGTCCGCTTGAGGCTCGACGAGATTGACGACGATCACGACGTCGGCGCAAAGGTTGCGCGCAATATCGATCGGAATATTCCGCACCAAGCCGCCGTCGGAGAGAATCATATTGTCGATGACGACGGGCGCGAACGCGCCGGGAATCGCCATGCTTGCGCGCATTGCGGTCGCGAGATCGCCGTTGTCGAGAACGACCATCTTGCCGGACACCATTTCGGTCGCAATGGCCCGAAAAGGAATCGGCAGCTTGTTGAAATCCGTTTCGAGTCGCGCCTTCGCTACGTACACGCGCAACAAATCTTCGATATTGCTGGTGTCGATGAAACCGCCGGGTGTCGTAATGCCTTCCGGCGTAATGCCGAATTCGAAATTGTTGCTGTACGTCGCTCCGGCGCGCTTTTGCTCGACCGGTTCAAGTGCGCGTTGTCCTTGATTGCCGACGACCCTCTTCCAATCGATATGGATGAGGAAGTTTTCGAGTTCATCGGCGGGAATTCCCGATGCATAACCGCCGCCGATGAGTGCACCCATGCTGGTCCCGGCGATGCAGCTGATGGGTACATGTAGCTCTTCGAGCACCTTGAGGACGCCGACATGTGCGCCGCCCTTTGCGCCGCCACCCGCTAGAACGAGCCCGATGCGGGGCCGGGCGTGATCGTTCGTCGATTGCGCTTGAGATTGAAATCCTGAACTTAAAAGGAGCCCGGCGATTGTCAGGAAGGCGGCGCATGAATATGACCGCGACGGTCGCCGATACATGGAGTGTTCCATTGTGTGTTGGCATCGTGTGTTGGACGCATCGTGCTTGCAGCGACTACAAAGGTAGGGGCGAAAGCGTGCCGTCGTCATCGTGGGAAGGTGCAGTGAATGGGCCGTCGAGTTTGGAACACTTCTATTCCGGCTCATTGGTGAGCGGCTGCCCCAAGTGCGGAGTGCAATGTGAATCGAGAGCGATAGGCTACGGACAAGAACCTATCTCATTTCTAGATCAAGAACTCCGAGGCAGAGGTGAAGTCGCCGCCGCAGCGACGAAATCAAGTGTCAGCAGAACTTAGTCACTGGGATTTAACTAGGCAGTCGAGCGCGCCGAAGGAGTCGATCAATTTCTCGCTCGTGCTCGGCGGTCCTCTGTATCAACTTCTGTGTCGCGTGCACCTGTGCGGCAGCGCGCTCGAATTGATCCGGCGACGAGTAGTCGCGCTCTCGTTGTTTGCCTGGTTGCCGCTTCTCGCGCTCTCGGGGCTCAACGGGAACTTGATGCCCGGAATCTCGGACTTGCCGTTCATCATGGACGTTGAAGTTCATGTCCGTTTTTTGTTGGCCATGCCGTTATTGATCGTCGCAGAAATAGTCGTTCACCGACGCATGAGATCGCTGTTGCGGCAATTCCTGGAGCGCAAGTTGATTGGCGAAGGAACCAAGGCGCGATTCGATGCCGCCGTTGCGTCGGCATTTCGGTTGCGTGATTCTCTATGGACCGAGTTGCTGCTTATTGCGTGCGTCTATGGCATGGGCTTCTGGATGGCTTCGATCCTGCCGCCGCCGCTCTTCACGAGTTCATGGCACACCGTTCCAGCTTGGACGGGTTCGGAACTTTCATTGGCCGGATGGTGGTATGCCTACGTCAGTTTGCCGCTGTTTCAGTTTTTGCTGATGCGCTGGTTTTTTCGGATATTCATCTGGGCGCGCTTTCTCTGGCAGGTTTCGCGAATTGAATTGAATCTCGCGCCCACGCATCCGGATCGTGTCGGCGGCCTTGGGTTTCTTGCCGATACGGCCTATGCCTTGGTGCCATTGGCCCTAGCGCAAGGCGCAGTGGTGTCTGCAAGGATCGCCAATCGTATCTTCCACTTGAACGCGGCACTCACCGAATTCAAGGTCGAAATTGCGGTTGTCGTGATCTTCGTGCAACTCCTCGTGATGACCCCGCTCCTCACGCTTGCTGCTCAGCTTGCCTCGGCAAAGCGGATCGGTCTGCGCGAGTACGGCACGCTGGCTGCTCACTACATCCACGAGTTCGACGCGAGATGGCTGCACGGCTTGCCGGCCAGCGAGTCGCTGACGCGCAACACCGACATTCGAGTGCTCGCCGATCTTGGACGGAGCTTCGAGATGATACGGAACATGCGCGTCGCACCCGTAACCAGAGATGCCGTTTTCCAGCTTGCCATTGCGACGCTCATTCCGATTGCGCCGCTGGTGCTTACCCTGTTGCCACTGGAAGTCCTTAGCCGAATGTTGGCCGATTTTTTCTAGAACGTAGCTTTGAGTCTATCCAATGAACTTACTCATCAAAGACATCAGGGACACTCCGCTTCTGTGGTTGATCGTGTTCGTGCCGACGGTATTCTTCTTTTCAAAATACCAAGCGGAATCGCACACCCTCCTGTTTGTGTTGTCGGTCTTTGGGATCGTTCCGCTGACCGTGCTCTTGAGTCATGCCACTGAATCCGTCGCCGCGAGGACCGGCGACACCATCGGGGGACTCCTAAACGCTACCCTTGGAAATCTCGCCGAACTCATCATCGCGCTAACCGCGTTGCGTGCAGGGCAGTATATGTTGGTGAAAGCATCGATTGCCGGCCCGATCGTCGCCAATACGCTGTTCATTTTGGGAGCGTCTTTTCTGATCGGCGGCCTTAAGCATCACGTGCAGGAATACAACCGCAACAGCGCGCATCTGCAAGCTGCGCTTCTCTTTCTGGCCACGGTCGCGTTGCTGGCTCCCTCGGCGCTTACGTACACCGACATCGCAGAGCAAGCCGGAATCACCCAGAGATTAAGCGTGGGGTTGGCGGTGTTGCTCATCGTCGCTTACGGGCTCGGATTGCTGTTCTCGCTCAAGACGCATCGCGAGCAATTCGCCAGCGCGCAGCATGCCGACCGCGGCGAGGAGCCATGGCCCATTGGCCTGGCTTTGGGAACGCTGGGTGGCGCAACGGTGTTAGTCGCGTTGGTGAGCGAGATTTTCGTCGAGTCCGTGCAGAAAGCGGCCGAGTCATTCGGTATGACGCCGTCCTTCGTCGGATTCATTGTCGTGGCGCTCGTCGGTTCTGCATCGGCGATGCCCACGGCGTTCTCCGGCGCACGCAAAAATCGGCTCGATCTCAGCGTGAGCATCGCTTTAGGCAGCGCATCGCAAATTGCCCTCTTTGTCGCACCGGCGCTGGTGCTGCTCAGTTATTTCGTCGGGCCGACACCGATGGACTTAAGTTTTTGGCGCGGCGCCGTGGTGATGATGCTCATCGCCACGCTCACTGCCTCTCTCGTTACGAACAGCGGACGATCCGCGTGGTTCGTCGGCGTACTTGTGTTGATGGTGTATGTGATTTTCGCGATGACGCTCTATGTGCTGCCGCCAAGGGCTTCCTAATCAATGCTGTGGGTGACTCATGTCCGACGTATTTACCGAACCGCCGAAAGGTGCGTTGCAACCCATCGATCGCGTATCGGAGGTCTTGTTCGGGCTCATCATGGTGCTGACGTTTACCGGTTCGTTAAGTGTCGCCGATGCCGGTCGGGATGACGTGCGAGCAATGCTCATCGGCGCCATCGGCTGCAACCTTGCTTGGGGAATTATCGACGGGCTTTTTTATCTGATGGGTTGCTTGGCCGACAAAGCCCACGGGCGCTCGATTTTTCTCGCGGTGCGCAGGAGTGGCGATGTGCGACAAGCGCAGCGACTTGTTGCGGCTTCATTGCCAACGGTGGTTGCATCCGTCTTGCAGCCTGCGGAATTGCAAGCTATTCAACAGCGGTTGACCGTACTTCCGGAGCCGCCGCAACGCGCACGCCTGAGCAAGGGAGACTGGCGCGGTGCATTGGCGGCATGCTTCTGGGTGTTTCTTTCTACGTTTCCGGTGGTCATTCCATTCATCTTTATGGACAGCGTTGCGCCCGCCATGCGCGTGTCCAATGCGATTGCCATCATCCTGCTATTTATTTCAGGTTATTTGTTCGGCCGTATGACCGGATACCGCCCTTGGTTGGTGGGAGTGTCAATGGTGTTCTTCGGCGCCGTATTGGTCGGCATGACCATCTTTCTGGGTGGGTAAATAACTAGGTCGCTGGCCAGAGTGAAGAGGGTAAGGCTTCATCTCTGGCGAGCGGTCAGCTAGCCAGTTAGCCAATGTGTGATCGGCCGCCGTTCAAGCAACGCGTGCATTCAAGTTTTTGATGGAAGCGGTCAGGAGGATTCGGGAGATTGTTTCGAGCGACTGCTGTGGGTTGTGGTAGTCGACGACGACGGCGGCATTGCTGCCCCCATAAGGCCTGTATTTCGCTACGTCGCTCACCGTGAAGAGACCGAGAGTCGTGGTGCTGGTTGCCGCTCCCAGGTGCATCACGCCGCAATCCGCGCTTATAAAAAAATCCATTGCATCGATGACCCTCGCCATTCGTCGGACGTTCGTCGAGAAATAACCCGGTACTTCCGGCAAAAGCCGTTGGCCGTGCGCGGCAACCATCTCGACGACTTGTACGGTCGGCAGGTCGAATCGCAGGCGGCGCACCAGATGCCGCCAGAATTCCACGGGCAAGCGTTTCTCGCCGGTGGCATGCAAGAAAACGCCAACCACCAATCGGCCGCACTCGCGTCCGTGAAGGACATTGTGCAATGTTTCTGCGCCCAATTCGCGTTCGGCCGCGGTTAACTTGATGCTAAGCGAGGGGAACCAATATCGCTCTTGATCAGGCAGGCGCGGCCAAATTCTCCGCCGAATGAGATCGATGGGATAGTGCGCCATGTGCGCTGGCGCCTCGTCCACGGGCACGCTGCAGTTCACGCCGGTTTTCTTTCGAGAACTGAGAAAGCCCAGTTTGGCAGGTGACTGCATGAACCGCGTCCAAAACCGCGATGAACGCGATCGGGGGCATGGATCAATGACCAGGTCGTACCGCGTGTGCCGTGCAGTCAAGAACGCCGCAAGCAGCGCCGCCGGATGCCGTACCCCGAACTGCGGCAGTTGATGAATCGTTCGCACGGATGAATGTTCGCGAAAAATGTCCGGCGCCGCCGGGCACGACGAGACGACGTCGATTTCCGCGCCGGGGAACAAGGTTTCCAACTCGCTCACGAGCGGCGTTAATAACAAGGTGTTTCCTAAGCGCCCGTTCGGGCGGCAGATCAAGATATGGCAAGGCGTCAACAGCGGTACTCGCGGGTCCGGCATCTCTGCGAGCGATTGTGGCTTGTCGGAGAACAAATCGAATTCGTCGACGACTCGAAATGCCGCCGCTTTCTCGAAGTCATCCAAGGATCGATTCGATAAATTGATTTTGATCACGGTCGGTCCAGTAAAAAGCGAGCCCATTTTCCGTGGGGTTGCCTTGCCATTCGATAGCTGGGCAATTGCGGAACGGGAACTAAAGATTCCTGAAACTAACCTAGCGTTACAAAACCCCCGCCGTCTATTGCGGTTAAGGGCAGCGACCTGCAGCCGCTTCGTCTCGATACCCCATGTGCCTATTTTGAGAACTCCGAGTCGCACTTATATTTTTCATCTCGTCGATAGTGAAATTTGAGGAGTTTACGATGCGAATAGTCAAATTTACTTTAGCGTTGGTGTGTCTCGGCCTGAGCGCAACGGCGTTGGCCGACAAGTATGACGACACCATCGCGAACTTTAAGAAGGCGGAAGCGGCTAAGCCGTACTTTTCCTCCGCCTACGCTTACGCAGTATTTCCGACCATCGGCAAGGCAGGAGTCGGCATTGGCGGGGCTGGCGGTAAGGGGCATGTCTACCGGCAGGGGAAGTATGTGGGCGATAGTTCGATGGCGCAGTTGTCCGTCGGATTTCAACTCGGCGGGCAGGCCTATAGCCAAATCATTTTCTTAAAGGACAAGAGCGCGTTCGAAAATTTCGTTAGCGAGGGATTTGAATTCGGCGCGGATGTCTCCGCTGTGGCGATTACGCTGGGAGCGAGTGCAAAAGCCGGCACGTCCGGTTCGTCCGCGTCCGCCAGCGTTGCCGAGCAGCACGGAGCGAACACCACGACCTACTACAAAGGCATGGCCGTACTGACGCTGGCGAAAGGCGGCCTGATGTATGAAGCGGCGCTTGCCGGACAGAAATACACGTTTACGCCCAAGTAATCGTGTCGAAAGTAACCTTGTCGAACGTGATACGTAGGATTTCGCGCAGAGCGTTCGCTCGTTCGGGAATAGTGGTCGCTTGCACGCTTGAACTGACTGCATGCGGTGACGGCGGCAGCATTGGCGGTTCGGTTCCATTTAATGGCGCTGCCGAGCAGCCTCCGACCGGTTACGCCGTCACCTCTCTCGTGTCCAACCGAGCGACGACAGGAGCGTATGTGGATTCGAGCCTCGTCAATCCCTGGGGGCTGTCGTTCGCTCGCGGCACTCCTGTTTGGGTTGCCAACAATCGCTCGAGCACGGCGACGCTCTACGATGGGACGGGGTTTCCAATATTACCGATCGTATCGCTGCCTTCCGGCGTTCGAGGCAATGCGAATCCGACCGGCATTGTCGCGAATACTTCGGCCGATTTCGCGATCGGTTCTACGACGGGGCCGGCCTCGTTCATCTTTTGTGGCAGGGGCGGAACGATTTCGGCGTGGGCGCAGGCAAATGACGATAAAGCGGTCAAGATGTACGACGACGTCGGCGGAGCCGTGTACACGGGCATAACGATCGCCACCTACAATGGAGCAAATCTTCTTTACGCCGCGGATTTTCGCAACAACAAGATCGATGTGTTCGATACGAATTTTTCGAAGACGTCGTTGCCTGGGACCTTCGGCGACTTCGAGATTAAAGCCGGGTTCGCTCCGTTCGGAATCCAAGCAGTCGGCAATCGAATATACGTGACGTACGCGAAGCAGATCGAGCCGCAGAATCGCGAACCCGAAGTGGGTGCGGGGCTGGGCTACGTCAATCTGTTCTCTGCCGACGGCAATCTCCTGCTGAGAGTGGCGACGACGGATGTGCTCAACGCGCCCTGGGGAATCGCCGTGGCGCCGAGCGGTTTCGGCAAACTTAGCGGTACGTTGCTGGTTGCGAATTTTGGCGACGGAGTCATCAACGCGTTCGATCCGTTCACCGGAGTGCAGAGGGGCACCCTGCAAGACATGAACGCCAAGACGATCGTCATTCCCGGGTTGCGCGGCATCGCATTCGGCAATGGGGTGTTTGCGCAGTCGGTGACGACGCTTTACTTCACCGCCGGCCCGAACAACGGCGCTAACGGCATCTATGGGAGTATCGCGGCAACGACGGCAGGAACTTCCGCTTCCGTTCCGCAGCCGTTGAGATACTAAGCACCGGAATTCAGCTCAAAATAGAACGGCACTTCGTTAGTGTCCAAGTATTTCACGGGGCTGTCAGGGAAGCCTCTGACTCCGTCAGGGTTGACCATTCGACACTTAGAGAAAACGCGGGAGTCCCAAATGGCACCGAGTTGGAGGGAGTCGCTTGTCGTTTCCGGCAGCTTCAAAAACAGGAGTTTTTGCAGCAGCTTACAGGGATGTACTTGCAGCGGTACCGGAAACGACAAGCGACTCCCTCCAACGCCGATTCGAGCGCATTCCAATTTCACTACGTCTCAGCCACCTCAAAATCGAAAGCAGCTTCGACGTGGCTTGGCTCGATTGCCAAAGGAAGACCGTGTTCAGGGTAGATCGCGGTTTTTACTTGCTTGCCGCAACCCACTCGATGGCGGCTTCGCGCTTCCAACTTTCATCCGGATCGAATGCGTCCATGGCCGCGGCTACTTTGGCCGTGTCCGGACCGAGGTCCTTGGAGAAGACGACGCCATCATGATTGACCATGAAGCTCATGACGCCGGAGCTACCGTATTCGGTGGGGAAAGCGAGCAGCGCGAAGCCGCCCATCATCTTGTCGTTCACTAAATAGTCATAGGCACCGCCTTTGGCATTTGCGCCTTGCTTGCTTAAGAGCCGATAGATATAGCCATGGAAGGGTTCCGCTTTCGGATTTGCGCTCTGGAGGTAGCCTTCGCCGCGTGCATGCGCAAATGCTTCGCCCAAAGGACTCGGGATTTCTTCGCCGCTTGCGGACCAGTACAGACCATCTTTCTTGCCGTCGGTGCTGATCAGTTTCTGCGCGAAATGCAATAACGAATCGTTTTCTGGATTGAGTAGGTAGTATTCGCGCTCGGCATCGACGAAGGCCAAACACGATTGGATCGTGGCGAGTTCATTCTCGCCCACGCGGCGGTTCACTATTTCTTCCGTGCCGGCGGCGGTGTCGAAGCGCCAGCGCCCATCCTTTTCCACCAGCGGAAACGGAAATGGCCACTTGTCTTCGCCTACCTCAAGCGTTACTTCGCCTGTGACGCCGGTTTCAAGGCTGTGAGCGGTCTCGTAAGCCTGCAGAAATCGCTCGCGTGCATGGGTGTCTTGCACTGGATCTCCCGAATGCACCGACGGTTCCGCCTCGGCGCCGAGCACGTCCAAGAGAGCGTTCGTTTCTTTCGAGCGCGCCGCCATGATCAGCGCCGCCACGGCCTCGTCCGTCGTTGCAAAGTCTTTCTGATGAGTCGATCGGCTGCACCCCGTGAGTGCGGTGATTGCGACGACTAACAGGATGATGAGAATGGGCATGTTAATTACCTCTTTGGTGTTCATCGGCGGCGACCGCCGCCGCCTCGCGAACCGCCGCCGCCGCCGCCGCGCGACATGCCGCCTCGGTTGCTGCTGGCGCGTGCGCTCGATCCGCTGCCGCCGCTAAAAGCGCTGGAAGATCCGCGCGACGCCGAGCTGCCGATGTCGCGGCTCGATCCGCCGCCAAAGTCGCCGCCGCTGAAGTCGCGATTGCCGCTTAGATCGCGGCTTTGCGCGCCGCCGGCTGCACCGAAGTCGCGATTCGAGCCACCGCCCAAGTCGCGAGTGCCGCCTAAATCGCGGCTCTGATTGCCGCCACGATCTCGGCTCTGAGCTGAGTCCCGTGAGCCGATCTGATTCCCGCTGAGGTCGCGCTGATTTCCTGCGCCTTCACGCGAGATTTGCTGCCGGCCTTCGGCCGCGCGACCGCGAAATTCTTCGCGTGACTTGAGCCCCTGTTGGCTGCTGCCGCGCCCATACTTTTGTTGAGTCGCGGAGTCGCGGTATTCCGCGCCCCTGCGATGTTCGGGATTGTGTTCCCACTTGTTGCCGGTGTTATTTCTATTGCCGACGTTATTTCTGTTGTGGTTGATTTCGTTGCGGTTGAAATTGGCGTTCCGGTTGACGTTAATGTTGACGTTGCCGCCGCCCCAGTTGCAGTTTCCCCAGAGTGCGCCGCCGATAATGACGCCGGCAGTAAATGTGAAGAACGCTGCGCCGGGAACGTACCCCGGCGGATAGTAGTAATAAGGAGGGTAAGCAGGGTAGGGCCACGTGCCGTACATCATCGTCGGGTCATAGGTCGGCACGTACACCACCTCCGGGTCTTTCGATTCGATGATGATGGTCTGGGTGACCGGTGCGCCGGACGGCGCGGGCTCGGTCTTTACCGACATTTGGTCGCTGCTTTTTAGATTGCCTGCGGCCTTGGCCTTACTCCGCAGGCGTTGAACCGCATCCATCACTTCTTTCTGCTGAGCAAGAAATGCATCTCCCAATTTCTGCGTCCAATCGATCTTCTCGCTCATCATGGCGAGCACGTCGGGAAAGACGACCAGCGATTTCACCGCCGGATCCCAGCTTTCTTTCTCCACTTCCTTGCTGGCGGCATCGCCTTTCAGTTGCGGATGCGCTTTCGACCAGCGCGCTGCCAGCACCACTTCGAGCGGATACGTCGAGGCCATGAGTACCTGTGCGAGCAGTGCGTCAGGATAGAGCGCAATGGGGGCAGCGATCTGTTCCAGTTCTTCCGGTTTGAAAACCGCCGGCTGCTTCGGTGGCGGTTGCGCGGTGGGAGTATTCGATCCTTGTGCAAAAAGGGGTGTCTGCGTGAGCGCAAGCACGGTGATCAGTGCCGACACACATAATGTAAATGCGCGGTTCATTGTGGCTACTCTTGCTTGTGGCTGCATCACCGCAGTGACGCATACTCTTCGAATCTCGAATCAAAGGCCGTGGTCGTCGGCCATCTTTTAATATCGATTCGAAACGCTGACGATGCGTAGGTGGGGCAATGCCGCAGCGCCCGGAATCGCAGGGCCCAGGATGGAGTCGACCCGCGAAGTAGTTTCAATGAACGTCGCTTGGACGTTTCGTGAGCGGCTGCTTGCGAATACGGAACGGCTGTTCGAGACCGCGAGCCCATTGCGCATCCTGGCCATATACATCGCGGCGAAAGTTGATACGGTCTTCCGTATCTACCCAAGCGGTCCAATACGCAAGCAGCACCGGAATCTTTTTCCGAAGAGCGACATTGGTGGTGCGTTCCGATTCGATCATGCGAGCGACGGAGGCCTCGTTCCAATCGGGTGGGTCATTCAATAACAGAAGCGCCAATTCGATCGGCCGCTCGACGCGCACGCAACCGGAACTGAAACTGCGATCGTCGGAGTCGAAGAGCGAGCGTGACGGCGTGTCGTGCAGATAGACCGAGTAGGGATTCGGGAACATGAATTTTACGCGACCGAGCGCATTCGTCGGTCCCGGCGGCTGCCGCAAGGTGTACGGGATGCTGCCGCGATACTGCGACCAGTCGATCGTCGCGGGATCGAGCTTGCGTCCGTTCGCATCCAGCACATCGAGTCCCTTGCGCGTAATCGATTGCGGATCGCGTTTCGCCAGCGGCAGAATGTCGTTCCGCAAGATGCCGGGCGGCACCGTCCAGGTCGGGTTCCAAACGAGATAATCGATCTCGGAGCGGAAGATGGGTGTACGCCGATAGGGCTTGCCTACTTGCACCCGCGATCGCCAGACGGTCTTCGCGCCGCGAACCAGGTAGATTTCGTAACCGGCGACGTTGACTACCACGAATTCATTCGGCAGCTCGTGCAGTAGCACGCGTCCGCGGTCGAGGTTCACGCGCAATTGGCGAATGCGATCGGCGATGGGTACGTTGAGCTCCTCAATGGTACGTGCGCCGATGACTGCATCGTTCTTGATGCCCATACGTGCCTGAAAGCGGCGAACAGCTGCTTGCAGGCTGGTGTCGTATATCGTCGAGCGCATGTCCGTTGCCGGCGTCAAATCGCCGCTGGCCGTCAAACGGGCACGCAAAGCAGGAATTCGCGGATCCTGACCGTCGGGTTTGATGGTTATGCCTGGCGCGATGGCGGAAGCAGGGATTTGCATCTGCCCCGCTTGATAACGCTCGAGTTCGCGCTGCAGCGATACATAGAGCCGATGCGTCGGCCGCAGCCCAGTTAATGTTTGATAGACATTGCCGTCGGCTATTGCCGCCTCGATCGCACGTTCGACATTCTCGCTTCGCAGGGTGCGAGCATAGTTCCATTGCGGGTCGAAGGTGGTCGGATCAACTTTCCCGAACGACAGGTGGTAGGCGAGGCGGATGAATGCGTCGGTTTGCAAGATATCGTATTTCGCACGCGTTTCCGTGCTGGCTCGCGGTGTGGATACGTCCACGGAAAGCTGTTGCAATAACGTTGCATGGTAATCGGAAGGATCAAGGCCATCGAGCCGGCTTTCGTCAATAGCGCGACGTAACTGAGCCGAGACTTTTGCGTCGGTCCATGCTGGCTTGAATGAATGCTGCGTGTAAAAGGCGCGAATGAGTTCCGGCCATGCGATCGTCGCGGCTAGCGCCTCCGCACCGGGATCGCTCATCGATTTGATTTCAGTCTGCAGCGCCGAGAGTGGCGAGTCGGTGGAATTCGATGTTTGCGGGCGCGCAGCACCAAGCGCGGTCACCAGGAGAATCACTGCGAATTTTTGCGTGCGCATCTCACCGCATCTCATCGAATCGTCGCGGTACCTGACAATTCTTACGAAGGACATTCAACGCCGAGCGCAGTCATCGGCGGTTCATCGCGAAAAGACTGATCGTCTGCGACACGTCGCGTCAATTGGTCCGCGAAGCGTCGAACGCTTTGCGGAGCGACGTTGCCCAGACTGCGATGATGCGTCGAGCCTCGGCGGAGTTCGTGACCGATGTGCTCCACGTCCACGAAACGCTGTCCGTTGACGGGCGCCGATCGTAGACTAGAGCAAGGGCCGCGCCGCTCACCGAGTCGCGAAGCTCCATGACCAAAGTCATCTCGCCCGCCTCGCTGGTATAGACTTTCGTGTTCCCGCCCGTTTGCATGGAAATATCCGGTGCGGTGATATATAGATTGATGATGGCGGCGCGCACTTCAAGCACGTCGGGCGCCGATTCTTCCACCATTTGGTACCCGCCTTTTTCCTGCAGCTCTTTCGTGAATACCTTCGCGAAAGTGTCGGCAAGCTCGGCCTTGATACGTTCCCGGTCCGGCGGATTCATTTTGTACAGTGTGGAGCTTCTCCCAGGATCGAAGTTCTTGCTGAACGAAACGTCGACGGGCTTCAGCAATAGCTTGCTGTATTTCGATAGCGTTGCATCGGGCCTGCGATACACCAAGTCGATGCCTTTCTTGTCTATTCGGACCAAGCCCGATTGTGCGGCGATCTCATCCATGGCTGAGGTCAGTTTCGCCTTGGAAGAGGCTGACCAACACGCGGTACTTAAGGCCAAGCCGGCGAACAGCGCAATCAATTTGTTTGTATTCACGTCGAGTTCCATGTTGGAGATGGCGACTATGTGCGGCGACGATAATTGTCGCCGGTTAGGGATGTGCCAATACGTATCGAGGGTAGCCCTATGAAGGCGGCGGTATCATTGCGTTATTGAGAATGAAACCTGAAATAAAAGCGCATATGAAACGGTGGAAGGGACACCGGATATAGGCGTGCTGGATCGATCGGGCGATGCTCAGTATTTGACCAGGTACTTCTTCGCTTCGAGGCAAGCACCGAATCCTTTTTTGAATTCATTCATCTGTTCCTTGGCAGCCTGTTGCGTTTGCTCGGCCTGTTGAACGTGCCCTTGCGCTTCCTCTTCCGCACGCCTTTTCTTCGCGCGACCGGCAACCAGCCCGACACCGGCGCCGATGGCGGCTCCTTTGCCGGTATCGCCAGCGATTGCGCCGACTACCGTGCCCGCCGCTGCGCCCTTGAGCGTGCCCTTCGCGCCTGCATTGGTGCCTGCCGCTTTCTCTGCCTGGGCGTTTTGCGTGGCCATCGCAGTTTGCTGCTGAGCTTGTTTATTGACCTGAAAGGGATCGACGCCCGAATTCTTAACGGCCCATTCGTAACACTCGTGCTCGTCCTTCGACTGTTGTTCGTATTTTTGCCCTTCGCTCGGAAACGCATGTACGCCGACTGCGGCTGCAAGCGATTTCTGAGAGGTCGGAGCTTGTGCCGAGGCGATGTTCAGAGTCGCCACGGCGATGGCTGGGAAAAACACGGCAAGGGATTGAATGCACCGCATGGCTTTGTCCTCGGATCGATGGTCTCCCTTCGATCGATCCTTTTATATAGGGGAAGAGGGCGACGGCTCGCGCAGGAATTCGGCGCGCACCTACTACTTATTGCACCTCGTTACGAGTGGTGCGGAAATTATCAAAGTGGTTTTGTCGGGATATGAGTGCGCGTTAAGAATGGTTCATCGGCGCTCGGCCTTGCGCGACCTTATTCAAACGAACGAATCGCTGTGGCCACTTCAATCGCCGTGGTTTTGGTCCCGAGCGATTTCTCGGCGTCCTGTTTCAAATGATGTTCGGAGTTTGTATGAAAAAGATCAGTTGCCTTGCTTTGCTGTCCGCGGTCGTCGTTACTGTCGCGCAAGGGATGGAGGCGGACACGGACAAGTCGCCGGCCAAGCCGTTCACGAGGGAAGCGTTGCATGAAGTCGAGGCTCGTATTACGGCGATCGACAAGGCCGAGCGGAAGATATCGCTGTGTTGTCCGAATGGCGTCACCACCATCGAAGCCGGTCCGGAGGTGCATAATTTCGACAACATGCACGTCGGCGACAAAGTGCGTGCCAGTTACTATGAGGCGATCGCAGCCGAAATAAAAAAGGACGGCGATTCGGCTCAAAAACAACCTGCCGAAGTCGCATTGCTTTACAGAGCGCCGGACGGATCGCGACCGGCGGGAGCGGCAGGCCGTGCAGTAACGGCGACGGTCAAGGTCGAATCGATCGACGTCAAGGCGAATACCCTCACCGTCAGGCGATCCGGTGAGCAAATTACGTTCGACATCAAATCCGAGGAAGGCAAGAAGTTCATCCGTACTCTCCATCGTGGCGATGTCGTCGAGGTGAGTTACATGGAAGCGCTGGCGATCGAAGTCGTGACGGTCGACTGAAATCGGTTGCTGTCGTTCAAGACATTTGCGCGTTCGTTGATTTTTTGCGGCTGCGGATCGCTATGCGCTCTTCCTCAATTACCTATTGAAGTAAAAGGGCCGAGATCGTTTCATCGATCCCGTATCTATAGCGTTGCTTGCGACCATAATCTAAACCAAAGCGGAGAATATTATGCATTTGCGAATACCTTGCCTCGTAACGGGACTTGCCTCGTTCATCGCCTGTTTATCTGTCTACGCCCAGACGGACGAGTCGTTTACCACGGTATCTTCCGACTGTTCTGGAATACGTTGGTCTGATGCGACACTCAAGCGTTATCCGGGTCTGGTAGAGGCATGTCAGTCCGTGGAATCTTACGATGGCGTCACCTACGTGAAGTTCTCCGCGACGGTGGCCCGCAGTCTGAATCGAGGCAAGGATCTCACGCTCGATCTGAAGGACGGCGGCGAGGTCACGGTACAGATGCCTGAAAAAACCAAGCTGGTGATCGACGGCCGAGTGACGCCGCTGGCGCAACTGCGGCGTGGCGACAAATTGAACTTTTACGTGCCGCAAAGTCGCGCGGTAGCGCAGTTCCACGCGGCTAACGCGCCGGCCGAGACAGCACCGAACGTCACCGGTACTTTCGAATCGTTGGCCGGCGGTGCGGGCGATTGAATGGATGTAGGGAAGGCGGGTTAGGAAATGCGCCGTTTCGACGCTAGATGGCATGGTCGATGCTATGGATTGCGTTTCGGCGCCGGGGCGAAATCGGATGGCACCCATTGCCATCCCTTCGGCGGTAAGTCGCACAGGGTGTACGTGGCTTTGCTTTCGCGTCCGCTTGCGTGATTGGTTACACGTAAGCGTTTGCAGTGCGCCCCGTTCGGTCCGGCGAATGATGCGAGTGTTCTTAGCTCCCCATAGTGTCCGGTCCGCTCGTTCTTCCATTGACGCTGTGCGGGCGTTGCCGCGTCGGCTACCGCTGCATTCGCGGCGTCCAGCAGCAGGCGGACGTCTTCGTCGTCGAATTTCGCTATAGGGGTTTCTTTAAGAAATGTCCAGTTGTCCGCGTACGCCCCTTCGGCGACGATAAGAATCGACGCAGTCAACCAAGCGCGGCGCCAAAGCTTGTAATAACCTGTGCAATTCATATAGTCCGCACTTAATAGACGAAGCATTTTGGACGACATTGAAATTGATTCACGAAGTGAAGCTACCCGAGAGAGCCGAATCCGGGGCCATGCTGGCAAGCCGGTATTCGATACTGGATAAATTCTAGTACATGCAGCGGTAACCCCCGTCACCCAAAATACTTATTGAGCGGTTAGTGTCAACGTTTACCCTCCGATGGAATGAACGATGCAGGGGGGCGGTTCTACTAAACTGCATCCATCCATTCGTTCGATGAAGAAGTTTCAGATAGATCACGTGTTGCGATTCAATTCTATTGCTTGCGGTTGCGTGGCTCATGGCAAATCATAGCGATCGAGGACCCGTCAGCATGCATATGAATCGGGCCCGTTCTTTCCGGACGTTGGACTTCGTCGCCATCGGCGCTTTTCTAGGGATAGTGATTATTGCGGCGGTTTCTTTGGTGCTTTACACCATGCATTACCGCTTCTCGTATCTGTACGGTGCGTCGATATTCTTCAACGTGATACTGCTGGGTGCGCTGCTCGTGTGTCGACTGACGCCGCATAAGCAGGTATCCAATCCATCGACGGGGGCAGATTTGACGCATACCGCGCGGTTGACGCTAGCCGGCGAGATTTCGGCGTCGATCATCCATGAGGTTATTCAGCCTCTAAGTTCGATTCTCGTCAATATCGAAGCCATCGAGCTTAGGCTTGCCAATGAAAATGGCGACGTGGCCTCGACCCAGGAGATCATTAGGGATCTAAAGCGGGATCAGCAACGCGCCAGCGAGATAGCGCGGCGCTTGCGCAGGTTCCTCAGCAACCGGGAGTTGCAGCTTGAGAACATGGACATGAACGAACTCATTGCGAAAGTAATGGAGCTCGTGAGGACGGACTTCAAGAAGAGAAACGTGATCGCAAGTACGACACTCGAGCCCGGCTTGCCGCGCGTCATCGCTGATCCCATGCATTTGCAGCAAGTGTTGCTTACGTTGCTGATCAATGGGATGGAGGCGATGGAGGGCACTCCGGTGGAGTCGCGTCAGCTGCACGTGAATACGCGCTGCATCGATAAACGCCGCATTGAAGTGGTCGTTACCGACAACGGCCCCAAAATGTCGCAAGACCAATTCAAGCGCGCTTTCGAACCGTTCTTCACCACCAAAGAGGCTGGTATGGGGCTGGGATTGTCGGTCGCCAGCTCAATTGTCGTTGCGCATCATGGCGCCATATGGGTTGAACGGCGCGCCGCCGGTGGTGCAAGTTTTCATTTCACCATTCCCGTAGTGCGGCAAGGTCAAAAGAATCCGAATGCGTCCCGCACTTCCGATTCCACGGCGATTTCCGTCCCGTAAAAATCTGAGTCCAGCAGCGCCCGGGTTCGTTGCGACGGATCGATTGCGGTCGATCGACCGACGCATGACTGACTGAGCGTGATAACGGAAAAACAATACGTATTGCGGGCAAACACGATGCCCAAGATCCTGAATAACAACGAGATAGTGATATGGAGCGAGCGTCGCTAATAATTATGTTAATAATGACAGTTATGTTAATAATGACGGATAGAGTCCCGGACGGAATCAAGATCATCGGAGGCTAATCAGTGGACGCTCACTCTCAGATTGGTAAGCAGGCAAAAGTGCGCATCGTCGACGACGACGATGGATTTAGAACTGGACTAACTCGCGTCTTGAACGCATCTGGACTGGAAACGGTCAGCTACAGTTGCGCCGGCGAATACTTGATCGCGGAGCTTGATGATTCGCCGGGATGCGTGCTGCTCGATATCTACATGCCGGGTCCAAGCGGCCTTGACTTATGGGATGCGTTGGCCGCTCGCAATCAGCGTCCGCCCACGATATTCATCAGCGCTTGCAGCGACGTGCCCATCAGCGTGCGCGCGATGAAAGCAGGAGCTATCGATTTTATAACTAAGCCGATCGAACTTCCGCGCTTGCTATGGTCGGTGCATCATGCGCTCTCGGTCGATGCGACGCGCCGCGCCGAGCACCTCAATACGCAAGCGGTCCGAGATAGATACGAGACGCTTGAAAACGAAGAGCGCGCCGTATTTTGCGGGATAGTCAAGGGCAAGCTCAATAAACAGTTGGCTGGAGAGCTCAATAAGTGCGAACGCACGATTAAGACGTATAGAGCGCAGATGATGTCCAAGCTGAACGTGACGTCGCTGCCAGAGTTGGTGCGCATGGCGCGATTGCTGGCGACTCCACCGGAAGGGATGGACCGGTTTGGAACCATCACCTATCGAATGGAACCGAGGTTGGACGAAGCGGAACACGAAGGCGACTGGAAAATTTCCGAACAATAAACCCGCCGGGCGAACGAGAAGCCGTCACACCGCCGCGAAGTCGCGGCGGTGAAATGAGCTCGCCGAAGGTGGTGCGAAATCAACATGGATTCCCTGGACTGAGCTTCAATGAGCCGATCTTGAATGCGCCGGTCTTCAATGGGCCTATGTGTCGATAGGCCGGCGGTCGGCCGCCAATCGATTTCACTGCGATTCGCATACGGCGCACTCCGTCGAGTTACCCGCAGTACGGATGCAACGTTCACAGTTCAGCGTTTAGTCTTTGAACGTCCTGTCTTGAGCGCGTTTTGGAATCCATTGAAAGGGGAACTGTGAATGTCGCGCGGTTATGCATTGCTTCTGTCGCTCTGTCTAGTCGAACTATTTTTCTTCAATTCCGCAAAAGCGGAGAGTCTGGCGCCAATTACCCAGACCTTGCATATCGACCTCGGCGTATTTCTGATGAGTACCGACACGACGGTGAGGGTGGACGGCTCCGCCGGTTCGCCCGGGACCGACATCGACCTCGACCGCGACTTCAATTTTCAAGATCAGGACCGATTTCGTATCGACGGATACTGGCGCTTCGCTAAGCGGCATAAAGTGCGTTTCATGTATTTCGACAGCAGCAGCAGCTCCGACAAGAAGCTCACTAAAGACATTCATTTCGGCGACACCACGTTTCCCGTGAACGCCTCCGCTCATCTGGGCTTTGAAACGCAAATCATCGAGGCGGCCTACGAATACTCGTTCGTCCAAAATGACGTATTCGACTTGGCCGCCAGTATCGGCCTGCACAACATCAGCATCTCCACGGAATTGAGCGCCGCTGTTTCGGGACCGCTCGGCGGCGGCGGCGCGAACTTAAGTTCTTCGGCCGACACCAACGGGCCTCTGCCGGTGCTCGGCTTGCACTTCATTTGGGCGCTGAGTAATCAATTTTATTTCGACGGCTACGCGCAGTTCTTCAAGGTGAGCATCGATAACTACGATGGTCACCTCTCCGATTACAAGTTCGATTTCGTATGGCAGCCGATCAAGTATTTCGGCATGGGCATCGGCTACAACCAGTTCACGACTCGACTCGACGTGGCCCAAGACCGCTTCTCCGGCCGGCTCAAGTTCGGCTATGGCGGCCCGCTCTTGTTCGTCAGCACTGCGTTTTAGGCGAAGGAGCGATGCAATGAGAGGTTCCTTGAATAAGTCGTTCGCGAAAGTGGCGGTATCGCTATCCAAAGGGATGCCGTTGCTCGCCGTCGCGATATTGTGGGCGTGTACGTCGGCACCCGTCGTCAAAACAAACACGGATCCGGGCGTCGATCTCCATGCCTATAAGACTTTCGGGTTCATGCAGCCGCTTGGAACCGATAAAGCAGGCTATACCTCGCTGGTGACTCAGCAGCTAAAAACATCCGCACGCCGGGAGATGGAACGGCTGGGTTACAGCTATAAGGAGCAAGATCCGGATCTTCTCTTAAATTTCAGCGCAAAGCTTGCCGACAAATTGCTCGTATATCAGACGCCGGTCTATGGCGGCTACGGCGGGTATTACGGATATCGATCCGGTTACTACGGCGCGTGGCCGGCTTATTCAACCAGCGTAGATCAATATAAAGAAGGTACGCTCAATGTCGATCTCGTGGATAGCCGGCGTCGAGCGCTTGTTTGGGAAGGTGTCGCCGTTGCGCGCGTGACGTCCAAAGACGAGCAGCAGATCGGACCCTTGATCGACTCGACCGTCGTCGCTCTATTCGCGAAGTTTCCTCCCTAAATCGCTGTGCCCCGTCGCCGCACCTAAGGCGGTCACGCCTAAGCTGCTCGTCCGCGGCCAATAGATTGCTGCGTATTCGTCGCCAGATCGGCGACGAACAGCATGCAGTTGAGAGTTCGACGCGCCTTCCGCTTTTAGTTCGATCGTCCAATTAGATCGTCGATGGCCGTTGTTCGGCCGACGCAACTTCCGTGCTCGCTTGCGTTTTCGATGGTCGACGATGTCAGCGGTGCGGCCATGCGACGAAGCTCTGTTTCACGATCGTCTGCGAATAGGGGCGCGCAACATTGCCCGAACTCCGTAGTGATCAAGGTCTCATTTCGCGGCAGTATCGCACCGCAATGAATGAAGTGCTGAAATTGTTGACGAGTTGTCGATCGCGATGCGCGGTTATGCAAATCGATGGTCGCCGATATGCAGTGTTCAATCGATCGCCGCGATATCCACGATCTAATGCAATTTCCGGTGCAAGTTCCGGTTTCTTCCATGACCTGTCCGCTATCGCAAAGTAATCAGAAGGAGCGATGCAATGAAAAGTCTTTATTTACGGTTGTCCGTCTTGGTTATTGGTCTCTGCGCCGCTGTCGGTGCGCAGGCCCAGTCGCGCGCGCCCGGCTGGGAGTTCCGCGCCGACGTGCTTTATCAAAATAAAAAAGACGTTCATACCGATCACGGCTCCGACATCTCCTTGGACACGGACTGGGGCGCTTCGATCGGTGCCGGGTATCGCTTCAATCCGTTTGTAGAGCTGCATTTTCTGGTCGATTTTCAGTCGATCGGCTATGACGCGCGAGTAATGCGCGCAGACATACCCAACGCCGTCGTGGACGTGAACGACAAGGTCGATATCTATACGCCTCGAGTGGTTGGGAACATTAACTTCTTTAAAAGCTCAGTCACGCCGTATGTGAGCGCGGCCATAGGCTGGAGCAGCGTTCACGCAAACGTCCCGAACGGAAATCAGCAAGTGGGTTGTTGGTGGGATCCGTGGTGGGGGTATATCTGCGCGCCGTACGAACAGACGTACAGCAACGATAGATTCGAGTACGACATTGGCGTGGGCGTACGCTGGGACATTTCTCAGCAGTTCAGCATGCGCTTCGCCTACGAGAAACATTGGGTCGATCTTAGCGGCGCAGCCGGCACGCCGAATTTAGATCAGTTCAGAATCGGCTTTCAATTCGGATACTGATGCCAGGTTGCTGACGTCAAAGGGCGTATAGCAAATGCAACGAGCGATTTCCGCGGCCATTTTTCACTCCCTCCTTGAATTTGGCCGCTTGAACAGGGAAGTTCATTCCGAAGGCGCGAGGAAACTGTAGGGCAGGTACAGACAAGCACAGTCAAGTTATCTTCCTGTGTTCCTGAAATCCTTAGTATGTCCTCGCGCCTTCTTTTTTTACGTGTTCCGGTCGCGTTTCTCAAAAATCATATAGCCGACACCGTATCGAATGGCTCCGCCTCATTCGACATGCGGTCTCGGCGTAAACACTCCGTAGAGCAATCCGATGATGCAACCTGCGGAACTTAGATCTTTTATCGGTAACTCAACCGGCTGGGAGATCGGTTGGGTAGATTGCCCATGTGAGACGATCGTTCCCATCGCCTATCACGACGCGGACGGCGATCGGTTGCATGGCAAGAACGACTATGTCCTGCGCTTTTCGGACGGAAAACTTCCGCCTGCACGTCACTGGAGAATTAGCCTCTACGACGTGAACGGATTCTTTTGTGAAAATTCGCTCTGGCGCTACGGTATCGGAAACGTAGGAAACGGATTTCTGCTCAACATGGATTACTCGCTCACGCTTTACATACAACATGCATCGCCCGGTCCGCTGCGGGAGACCGTTTGGCTGCCGGCACCTAGGACCGAGTTTTTCATTCTGTTGCGCATGCATCAGCCTGATGCGAGGAAGCGAGGCGCTTATTGCATTCCATCGATCTACAAGGCCGTATAACAGCGTGACTGCGAAAACTGTCTTCGCGCCGCGCTTGACGAAGCGCCTACGTCCGATGCGACGAAACGGCAAGAAGCCGCTAGCAAGAAGTACATAAAATGACTGCGCACAATCTCTTCTGGATAACCGCTAGTAGCTAGCGGCTAGTGGCTTCTCGATATTTTGGGTTGCCCTCAGCACCTATTACAACGACCGGATGAAGTGCCTAGCATTTATCCGCAGAGGCGATCGCAATCCCGATGTATCGGCGACTTCCTCGTCACTTCGATCGCGCGTGATTCACGGAGGCGCAATGAGGTTTTGGCAGCTCTATACGACGAGAAATACGGTGGCCATTCTGCTTGCCGGTCTGTTAGCCCAAGTATCGCTCGCTGCTGAATCGCCGCTCAAGCCATGGGTGCAGGTTACGGAAATCGATCCGCGTGCCGCGCATAAACTTAAGGAGATGAGCGACTATCTCGCGGGGTTGTCGGCATTTAGCGTGCACGAAAGGCACAATGTGGAAGTGGTTCTTAAAAGCGGGCAGAAATTGCAGTTCGAAGGTAGCAGCGAATTGACGGTGCGACGCCCCGACGGGCTGCGTTCAGCGAGAAGGGTCGACGACGGACAGCTCGAGCTGTATTACGACGGCGCCACCGTGACCATCAGCGGCAGGCAGCGCAAGGAGTACGCAGCGATACCCGCTCCCGCCACCTTGGACGGTATGCTCGATGCGGTGCGCGAAAAACTGGGTATCTCGCCGGCGGGTGCGGATCTCATTTATTCGAACGTCTATGATCGGATCATGTCGCCGGTAGTGCATGGCATTTATGTAGGAGAAAGCGAAGTCGGCGGTGTTATGACCTACCACCTTGCTTTCCGTACACCCGCGGAAGACTGGCAGATCTGGGTCGAAATGGGCAAGCATCCGCTGCCCCGCAAATACTTAATCGCCACTCACGCTGTCGAGGGCACTCCGGAGTTCGAAGTTGAGCTTAGCGAGTGGAATTTCACGCCCGACGTGAGCGATGCAACGTTTAAATTCGTTCCGGATACCAATGCCAATGAAGATAAAGGCAAGAAACCCGGAAAGGCCCCGTCGTCGATCAGAGAGCCCTGGTCGGCGCAAGCACGCATCCAATAGCCAAAAGGCTGAACTTCCATTGCCGAAGAAATTGGCAATAAATATTCCGAAGCAAGTCGAGAAGGGCACCTTTACTTTCGTAGCGTGATGCTGACGTACTAGAAGTTTCGCCTGCGTTCCCGGTACGACCTTGATCCAAGAAGGCCTTACTGAGAACTGCTCCTGCGTTCCCAGCATGACCTCCATCCATGGAGGCCTTACTGAGAACTGCTCCTGCGTTCCCAGCATGACCTCCATCCATAGAGGC
>CAZQYC010000015.1:0-56115 GCA_964597495.1 uncultured Steroidobacteraceae bacterium
CTTAAATATGGCGCTCCCAGAGGGATTCGAACCCTCGTACCAGCCTTGAGAGGGCTGTGTCCTAGGCCTCTAGACGATGGGAGCGGTGGAGTCGGCACAGGAGCCGAAGCGGGTGCTGTATTATACGGGCCGCTTCTCAACGCTCAAGCGGAACGTATTCGTTGGACAACACAAAACAACCCCCTTCAGGTCCGAAAGGCGACAGCATTGCGCCGTTAATCGTTCCCCGCGATCAGCATCCGATTTCCCGTTCGCAGATTTCCGACCAGGCGCTCAAGGTGCTTTACCGCCTTAAGGAGGCGGGTTTCCAGTCGTTCCTGGTCGGCGGTGCGGTTCGCGATTTGCTCTTGGGTATTAAGCCTAAGGATTTCGACATCGCGACCGACGCGCACCCCGAAGAGGTCAAAGCGCTGTTTCGGAATTGCCGCTTGATCGGAAGGCGCTTTCACCTGGCGCATGTGCGTTTCGGGCAGGAAATCATCGAAGTCGCCACCTTTCGTGCCGCGCATACGCCCGTCGACGAAGATAACAGCGTCGATGAAGGCGGGCTCCGCGTGCTTGACGAGCGCGGGCGCATCTTGCGGGACAATCTTTACGGCACCATCGACGAAGACGTGTGGCGGCGCGATTTCACGGCGAACGCGCTCTACTACAACATTCACGATTTTTCGGTTTGGGACTATGTGGGTGGCGTCGAAGACGCACGCGCACGCGTGCTCAAACTGATCGGCGATCCGGAGACGCGGTATCGCGAAGATCCGGTGCGCATGCTGCGCGCCGTGAGGTTTTCCGCGAAACTGGACTTCGCGCTGCATCCGGAAACCGCCGAACCGATTCGTCGGTTGGCGTCGATGCTCGATGGCATCCCGGCCGCGCGTTTGTTCGACGAAGTTTGCAAATTGTTTCTCGCCGGGTTCGCCGTCCGTGCCTTCGAACTGCTTGCGTACTACGGTCTTCTTGAACACTTGTTACCGAGCGCTGCGAAGGTGGTGAAACCGTTGCTCGAGGCGCCCGGCACGCCGGAACCGCACGAAGTGCGTCTGCTGTTTCTGGGGTTACGTGGAACCGATGAGCGCGTGCGGCAAGAAAAGCCCGTGACGCCCACTTTCCTGTTCGCCGTATTGCTGTGGCCTGCGATCAAAGCGGCGCACGATCAACTCGATCGCGGTGCCATGCAGGAGACGCAATCCTGGTTCATCGCTTGCGACCAGGTCGTTGCGCAGCAACAGCGGCGCGTGGCGATTCCTAAGCGATTCACGACCCCGATGGCCGAACTCGTCGCGATGCAGCCGCGGTTCGAGCGTCGCGAAGGTCGCCGTGCGTTGCGTTTGCTTGAGCATCCGCGATTCCGTGCCGCCTACGATTTTCTATTGCTGCGGGCCGCGGCCGGTGAGGCAGACCCGGCGCTTGCCGAGTGGTGGACGACGATTCAAACGCAATCGGCTGAACAGCGCATCGCTTCAGTCGAGCAGAATACAAGCGGTGTTGCGCCGAGCCCAAATTCGAAACGCCGGCGGCGCCGCCGTCCGCGTAGTTGATCGATGAGCCGGACAATGTGGAGACCCGCTTTTATCGGTGTCGGCAGTAATCTCGATGAACCGCAGAATCAGGTGGCTCGCGGTGTCGAGGCGCTTGGCGGTCTTCCCATGACGCAACTCGTTTTGCGCTCCAAGTTATATAGAACGATGCCGATGGGCCCCCAAGACCAACCTCGTTTCGTCAATGCCGTGGCGGGATTGCTCACGCAGCTCGACGCGCATGCGTTGCTGACTCAACTGAAGGCGCTGGAAAAGAAGCTCGGGCGGGCCGAACCGATCGTGCGCTGGGGACCGCGCTCGATCGATTTCGATTTGCTCGTGCTTGGTTCGGAGCGCATCGATTCACCCGATTTGAAGCTGCCGCACCCGGGAATTGCCGAGCGCGCCTTCGTGCTTGTGCCGCTCGCCGAAATCGCGCCCCACCTCGATATTCCCGGCGTGGGGCAGCCGAATGCGCTCGTTGCGAAGGTCGCAACGAGCGGCGTGGAGGCGCTGTGACCGATTTCTCCGATCAACGCGCGTCCGAACAGGCGTCACATCGTTTCGTTGTTGTCGAAGGGCCGATCGGCGTCGGTAAGACCAGCCTCGCGCGCCGTTTGGCAAAGTCCTTCGGTGCAGAGCTTGTGTTAGAGCAAGCGGACGAAAATCCGTTCTTGGAGCGCTTTTACCGCAACCCAAAAGCGGGAGCGTTTCCGGCCCAATTGTTTTTTCTCTTTCAACGCGCGCGCCAATTGGAGGAATTGCTGCAGCAAGATTTGTTCGCGGCAACCCGCATCGGCGATTACTTGCTCGATAAAGACCGCTTGTTCGCGCGTTTGACGCTCGATGCCGAGGAGTACGGCCTCTACGAACAGGTGTACGCCAAATTGGCAGTCCGCACTCCGACCCCCGATTTGGTCATCTATCTGCAGGCGCCTGTCGATGTGCTGATGGAGCGGATTGCACGTCGTGGAATTCGGTACGAGCAGCAAATCGACCGTGCTTACTTGGAGAAACTCATGGAGGCGTATGCGCGGTATTTCCACGAGTACAGCGCATCGCCGCTATTGATTGTCAATGCGGCCCAAGTGGATTTCGTGAGCAACGACGCCGACTATGCGCAGTTGGTGGAGCAAGTGCTGCGCACAAAACGCGGCCGTCACTACTTCAATCCGCTGAAAACGATTTGAGAAGCGAGCAACTAGGCGCTAGGCTCTACTGAATAGCATCTAGCCCCTAGCATCTAGCTGCTAGCCGGAATGAGTATTTTGCGTCTGCCGATATTGTCTTTCTTGCTAGTTGCTAGCGGCTTTCCGAGGTTCCCTATGGTCTACAAACAACTCGAAGAGCGTCACGTCACACGACCCTCCATCAATCTCACCACGCTCAATAAGATGAAAGCGAGCGGCGAGAAGATCGCGACCATTACCGCGTACGACGCTAGCTTCGCAAAGCTGGTCGACGATGCGGGAATTGAACTTGTGTTGGTCGGCGACTCGCTGGGAATGGTGATCCAAGGTCACGATACGACGGTACCCGTTACGCTCGCCGACATCGTTTACCACTGCAGGGCGGTGGCGAAGGGAATGTATCGGCCCTTCTTGATGGCCGATATGCCGTTCATGAGTTACACCTCGAAGGAGCAGGCGCTCGACAACGCCGTCAAGCTCATGCAGGAGGGAGGCGCAAAGATCGTGAAGCTCGAAGCCAGCGCCAAGCAAATCGGCATCGTTGAATACCTGGCTCAGCACGACATTCCCGTATGCGCGCATTTAGGGTTGCGTCCGCAGTCCGTGCACAAGGTGGGTGGATTTCGTATCCAAGGGCGTGAACAAGCGGCTGCCGAACAAATGCTGGCCGATGCGAAAGCGCTTGAGGCCGCGGGCGCCGATATGCTGTTACTCGAACAAATTCCGGCAGCGCTCGGCAAGACGATTACTCAAGCCGTGCACGTGCCCGTGATCGGCATCGGCGCTGGGCCAGATGTCGACGCCCAGATTCTCGTCCTTTACGACGTATTGGACGTGACGCCGGGCCATAAACCTAAATTCGTCCGTAATTTCATGAAAGGCGTCGACAGTCCGTTGCAGGCATTGAAGAACTACGTGGCTGCCGTCAAGGACGGTTCGTATCCGGCGCCGGAACACTGCTACTAATGAATACTGTCCGAACTCGCGAGGAACTGCACGAAACGGTTCGTGCCTGGCGACTGCGCGGCGAACGCGTCGCTTTCGTGCCGACGATGGGTAACTTGCATGCGGGTCATGGCGATTTGGTGACCCGTGCGCGCAAGCTTGCGCATCGAGTGGTCGTCAGCATCTTCGTGAATCCGATGCAGTTCGGTCCCAACGAGGATTTCGCGCAGTATCCTCGAACACCGGCGGAAGATACCGCGCTTCTCGAGAGGCTCGGCGCCGATACGCTGTTCATTCCCGATGCGGCAGACATCTATCCCGCAGGTTACGAACACTCGACCTTCATCGACGTACCCGAGTTGTCGGACATCCTATGCGGCGAATTTAGACCGGGCCACTTTCGCGGCGTGGCGACGGTCGTCGTTAAGCTGTTTAATCTAGTGGCGCCCGACGTCGCCGTCTTCGGCGAAAAGGATTTTCAGCAGTTATCGATCATTCGGCGCGTCGTGGCCGATCTCTGTATGCCGATCGAAATCGTTGGTGCGCCGACCATGCGCGAACACGATGGACTGGCCATGAGTTCTCGGAACCGTTATCTATCCGCAGAGGATCGGGCGGCAACTCCGGCCATTTTTCGCGCCTTGCAGACTGCAAAACAGCAATTGCAAGCAGGTCAGCGAGAGTTTGCAAAGCTTGAGGCTGAAGGTGCAAGCGCGCTGTCGGCCGCCGGTTTCAAACTGGATTACTTTTCGATTCGCGATGCGGCGAATCTTCAGCTGCCCACGGCTGCAACACGAGACTTCGTCGTCTTAACGGCGGCTCGTATCGGTAAAGCGCGGTTGATCGATAACGTGCGCGTTGTACTCTAAGGAAAGTTTGTTTTATGGTGCTTACTTCCTACTGAGTCCGTCATGCCGGCGCAAGCCGGTATCCATCTTTTCTCGGTATATTCAGATGGACCCCGGCCTGCGCCGGGGTGACGAAAGAACCAAGAGAGCCTGGGCGCTTGGCAAAAGCCCAATACAAGTTGCTAACGAGCGATGCGGTGCTGATCGAGTGCCCAGTTGACGTGCTCGCGAACGAGTTCTGAGGAATGACTCGCGCGAGCGTTGAGTGAGGCGATGACTTCTGGCGATGACGGAGCATTTCCCAAGGCGACGGCGATATTGCGCAGCCAGCATTCGTAGCCGATGCGGCGGATGGCGCTGCCCTCCGTGCGAGCCAGGAACTCCGCTTCGGTCCAGGCGAATAAGTCGATGAGCGTAGAGCGGTCGAGGGCATGACGTGGAGCGAAATCCGGTTCCGTCGTCGGCCGGGCGTACTTGTTCCAGGGGCATACCAGTTGGCAATCGTCGCAGCCGTAAATTCGATTGCCGAGCGCTTTGCGGAACTCCACCGGAATCGATGTGCGCAGCTCGATCGTTAAGTATGAAATGCAGCGGCGCGCATCGAGTTGGTAGGGCGCGACGATCGCCTGGGTTGGGCAAATGTCGATGCACGCTGTGCAAGAGCCGCAGTGTGCGCTAACGGAATCATCAACCGGCAAGGGGAGGTCGGTGAGGATTTCGCCCAAGAAGAAATACGAGCCCGCATTGCGATGCAGAAGGTTGGTGTGTTTGCCGATCCACCCGAGCCCCGCATTGCGAGCCAGCGCCTTCTCGAGAACCGGGCCGCTGTCCACGAACACGCGATGGCTTCGTGGGCCGACGGCGTCATCGATGCGTTCGGCAAGTCGGGCAAGTCTCGCTCGCAGAAGCTTGTGATAGTCGCGGCCGAGCGCATAGCGAGAGACATATGCCAGCGAGGCATCCGATAGAACGTCGTCTGCGTTTTGCGCTTCATTGGGCCAGTAATCCATGCGCGCCGTAATGGCGCGCAAGGTGCCCGGAATTAATTTCTCGGGTTGCCAGCGCTTCTCGCCGTGACGACTCATGTAGTCCATGGTGCCGTGCCGCTCCAAGGTCAGCCATTCGTTCAAATACTTGGCATCCTCGGGCAAGTCTATGTGTGCAATGCCCACCTGCTGAAAGCCGAATTCGCGGCCCCAGCCTTTGACGGAGGTTGCGAGGTCGGCAAGTTCGAAGTCGGTGAACGATGTGGCGGGCATGCGATTAGCAGTCGAATGGAAGACTGTTTCCGATTCTTAATTCGTATAATGGCTTCATGAGGAATCTTCCGACGTTCGTCTACAGCGCCGAGCAGCTTAGGCAGCTTGATCGCGACGCTATCGAGCGGCTGGGGATTTCCGGATACACGTTGATGACTCGCGCAGGAGCTGCAGCGTTGCGTATTTTACGCAAACGTTGGCCCGATGCTAAACGCCTCGCGATCGTCTGCGGCCCTGGCAACAACGGCGGCGATGGCTATGTGCTCGCCCGACTGGCGATGCAAGCCGGCCTGATCGTGACGACTATTGCGCTAAGTGATCCCAATTCGTTGCGCGGCGATGCGCTCAAGGCGTACCGTGATTTCGCCGATCTGGGCGGCCGTGCTGTTGCCTGGGCGGCCGAATTCGTGCGCGATGCTGAACTCATTGTCGATGCGATATTCGGCATCGGGTTGTCGCGTCCTGTCGATGCGGGCACGTGCGCATGTATCAACGCAATGAACGCATCGGCGGCGCCGATTCTGGCGCTGGATATCCCAAGTGGCCTGCATGCCGATAGCGGATTGGTTTTAGGGGCGGCGATCAAAGCCGATTGCACCGTCGCTTTCATCGGGCTGAAGCTCGGTTTCTATGTCGGTGTTGCCGCCGATTACATCGGCGATTTGGAATTCGACAGCCTTGAAGTTCCGGCAAGCGAAGCGCCTGCGGCGGGAATGCGCGTCGATTCCAAGTGGTTGTCGTCGGTGTTGCCGCCTCGTTCTCGTCTGGCGCACAAAGGATCGAACGGCCGTGTGCTGCTGGTCGGCGGTGGGCCTGGGATGGCAGGTGCGGTCCGCTTGGCGGGCGAAGCTTGTTTGCGCGTGGGTGCAGGACTCGTAACGATCGCGACCTGTGCTGAAAATGTGGCGTCGATAGTCGCAGAGCGTCCGGAATTGATCGTGCGTGGAATTGCGTCTGCCGGCGATTTGGAGCCGTTGATCGAGCAAGCCGATGTCGTCGCAGTGGGCCCTGGGCTCGGGCAGGATGCCTGGGCGGTCTCGTTGTGGAATGCCGTACGTGAAACGGGAAAGCCTCTGGTCGTCGATGCGGACGCGCTCAATTTACTCGCGAAGCAGCCCATGCGAAACGAACGCTGGATTCTCACGCCACATCCCGGCGAAGCGGGGCGGCTTTTGGGTTTCACGGCCGGGGATGTCCAGGCCGATAGAGCGAGTGCGGCACGATCGCTCGTGCAACGCTACGACGGAACTGTCGTGCTGAAAGGCGCGAATACGCTGGTGGCATGCAAAGAGCAGCCACTGTCGATCTGCGATCAAGGAAATCCGGCGATGGCCACGGCCGGTATGGGGGATGTATTGACGGGTGTGGTCGCGGGATTGCTCGCGCAATTCGATGACTTCCGGTTCGCCGCCTGCGCCGGGGCCGTAGCGCACGCCTGGGCAGGTGATTCAGCGAAGGAAGCATTGGGGAATGTCGAACGCGGGCTCCTTGCCAGCGATCTCTTTGCCTTCCTACCTCGATGCGTGAGCGCTGATGAATGAGATGACCATGAAGATCAGGGTGAAGTCAGCCGAACACGCTCGGGAATTGGGTGCTCGGCTCGCAAGCGGCGTTCGGCGCGCATCGTTAACTCAAGCGATCGTGATTGCGCTGAATGGCGAGTTGGGAGTGGGTAAGACTACGTTGGTGAGCGGCTTTTTACGGGCGATGGGCGTTGAAGGAGCGATTCGCAGTCCGACGTATACGTTGATCGAACCTTATGAGTTGGACGCGTGCATCGTCTATCACCTCGATTTGTATCGGCTCGCGACTGCTCGCGATCTCGACATGTTGGCGCTTCGGGACCTCTTGAATCCCGGCGCCGTGTTGCTGGTCGAGTGGGCAAGTCGGGGGCGGGAGGCTTTGCCCGTTCAGGATTTGGCGTTGGAATTGACCTACGTCCAGGCGGCCGCTTCTAGCACGGCGGAGACCACCGAGCGGGATATCGAAATCTCCTTTGGTTCTTCCGTTGGCAAAGAGTTGGCGAATAGTCTTCAGGAATAAAAGGACGAAGCGAGTCTATCTTCATAATTCGCCTATTAAATTTATTGAAATTCCTGTCTCAATCAGGGTACAGTCGCGTCCCATGAGCCGATGGTTATGGAAAGTTGTCTCCGTTTTCGCTGGCACGTGCGCGATCGCTTCCTTGTCGAGCCACGCTGCTGCCGTCAAAGCCGTCGTGAAAGACGTACGGATGTCAGCGGCAGGTGAAACAACCCGAGTGGTCTTTGATCTGACCAGTGCGGCGGCGGAACAGGTTTTTACGCTGCACAGTCCCGAGCGAGTGGTCATCGATCTAACCGACGCGCGTCTTGAATTACTCGGCGGCGCGTGGCCGGCTGCCTTGGGAGTAGTGAAAGAATTCCGCTCCGCCGAACGGGGCAACGGAGTGCTTCGCATCGTGCTCGAAGTGGCCCAACCGGTGGAGTCGAGAAGTTTCTCCATGGCGCCTAACGACGGAATGGGGCATCGATTGGTGATCGATATCGCATCACCGGGAAAACTCGGGCCACAACTAGGACCGCAAAACGCTCCTGCCAACACACCGAGTGCTCCGCTCGCTGCTGCGGCCAAGACCGTTCCGAGCGCTGTGCCGCCTCAGCCGGTGAAAGCGCTGGTCAAAGACGAAGGCCGCATGTTGGTCATCGCCATCGACGCGGGACACGGCGGTCAAGATCCTGGCGCCAGCGGTCGGCGAGGCACGCGAGAAAAGGACGTGACGCTAGCGATTGCGCGCAAATTGAAAGATGTCATCGACGCCGAGCCTGGGATGCGGGCCGTCATGACGCGCGACGGCGACTACTTCGTGCCGCTGCGTGAGCGCATCGTCCGCGCACGAAAATTACAGGCCGATCTCTTCATTTCCGTTCATGCCGATTCCGTGCGCGACCGCGATATCGCAGGTTCTTCCGTCTATGTGCTGTCGGCGGGACGCGCCAGCAACGAAGCGGCCCGCATGCTGGCAGACCGTGAAAACGCCGCCGATTTGATGGGCGGGATGACGCTCGAAAACAAAGACGAGGTGGTGGCTTCGGTATTGTTGGACCTTTCTCAGGGGGCCAGCATGAGCGCGAGCATCGAAGCAGCCGACAAAGTGTTGAGTCAATTGGACCGTGTCGGCGTCGTGCTCGACAATGAAGTCAAGCATGCGAGCTTGAAAGTATTGACCTCGCCGGACATGCCTTCGATGCTGGTCGAGACGGCCTTCATCAGCAATCCCAGAGAGGAGGCGCGTCTCAACGACAGCCGCTATCAACAGCGTTTGGCCGATGCGATCTTGTCGGGCGTGCGCAATTACTTCTACGACAACCCGCCGCCGGGAACCCGGATTGCGCAGCGCGTGGCGCAAAGCCGGAGCGAAAAGCAAGAACGGTCCACGACGTCTGGAGCTAGCATTGCCGCGGCGGGCATGGGGCAATGAGAGAGCAGCTAGCTACTAGCCTCTAGCGGCTAGCTTCTAGCAAGAAGAAAGGAACGGAACACTCTGAGGGCTTCTCTCTTGCTCTGGCTAGCCGCTAGAGGCTAGTAGCTAGTTGCTCTCTCCAGTTTGCTATCCTGATCGAATGCCAATCCGCATTCTTCCTGAACAACTCATTCACCAAATCGCCGCTGGAGAAGTTGTCGAGCGTCCGGCCTCCGTTATTAAGGAATTGGTTGAGAACAGTCTTGACGCCGGCGCGACCCACATTGCTATCGATGTCGAGGAAGGCGGGATTCGGCGCTGCCGAGTGGTCGACAACGGTCACGGAATCGAGCGCGACGAGCTGACGCTCGCGTTGGCGCGACATGCCACGAGCAAGATCGCCAGCATCGACGATCTGGAACGCGTGGCGACCATGGGATTCCGTGGTGAAGCCTTGCCGAGCATTGCGTCCGTGTCGCGCATGCGCGTGGTTTCGCGGACTTCAGCGAATGAAGTGGGCTATGCGGTGAATGCCGACAACGGGGTATTTTCCGAGCCGGCGCCCAGCCCGCATCCGGTCGGTACCACGATCGAGGTCGCCGATCTGTTTTTTAACGTGCCCGCTCGCCGTAAATTTCTGCGCTCGGAACGCACGGAATTGCAACATCTGCTCCGAATGATCGAACGGCTGGCGTTGGCGCGCTTCGATGTCGGATTCAAGCTCACGGCCAATCGGCGCGCGCTGATCGACTTTCCGCGCGCCGTATCCGAATCCGAGCGTACTCAACGTGTCGCGCAGATCATGGGAGAAGAGTTCGTCGCAAATTCGCTGTTCGTCGAACATCCTCCCAGCGACGACAAAAGCAGCGAGAGGCGGTTGGCGGAGCTCAGACCCGGTGAATTAAAGCTTTGGGGATGGATAGGGTTACCGCCGGCGGCACGCGCCCAAGCCGATCTGCAATACGTTTATCTCAACGGCCGGATGTTGCGCGATCGCATGCTCGCGAACGCCGTGCGCATGGGATACCAGGACGTTTTGTTCCACGGGCGCTATCCCGCCTATCTGCTGTTCGTCGAACTTGATCCGGCGCAAGTAGACGTGAATGCGCATCCCGCCAAGCTCGAAGTCCGATTTCGCGACGGACGGCGCGTACACGATTTTATTTTCCGCACGATCGAGCACGTATTGAGCGAAACCCGGCCGGGATCGACCAGCTATCAGCAAGCGCCCACGCATTTCTCCGGCGTTAGAGAGAGCGCGGAAATACCGATGTGGCCCGCACGTCCGCCGTCGCAAGATTCGTTTGCGCTCTCGACAACGGCTCCTTTTTCACCAGGTTCAGCTGGGCGAGGATCGGTTTTGCAGTCCGCAGCGTTCGCGCCTAGCAGCTCTGCGCCTGCGGCCGCCGCATTTCCGCCGCTCGGATATGCGATCGCGCAATTGCATGGAGTTTATATTTTGGCGCAGGCGCAAGACGGATTGATTTTGGTCGACATGCATGCGGCGCACGAGAGAACTACGTATGAGCGCATGAAGTCGGAGCTGAGTAACGGCCGCATTCCAAGCCAGCCGCTCTTGGTGCCGCTGACGGTGAACGTTTCCACGGCGGATGCGGAACTCGCCGAGGAGCACGCCGCTGCTTTTGCGCAAGCCGGATTGCGCATCGAGCGATTCGGGCTGGCCAGCATTCGGATTCTTGAGGTGCCGATCTTGTTGGCCCGATTCGATGCAACTCAGTTGCTGGAACAGCTGCTCGCCGAACTCAAGGAGCACGGTGCGACACGACACCTCGATGAAACGGTGAACGAAGTGCTCGGTACGCTTGCTTGCCATGGCGCCGTCCGTGCTAATCGGTCGTTGAGCATTGCGGAGATGAATGCGTTGCTGCGGGAAATGGAGGCGACGGTTCGTTCCGATCAATGTAACCATGGCCGGCCGACATGGACGCACGTGAGCATGGCTGAACTCGATCGTTTATTCATGCGCGGCCGCTAGGGTCTTCCATGCCGTCCCCCGTCATTTTGCTAATGGGGCCCACCGCCGCGGGCAAGACCGATCTTGCGCTTGAATTGGTGGAGACGTTTCCGCTCGAAATCGTGAGCGTGGATTCGGCGATGGTTTATCGCGGGTTGGATATCGGCACCGGAAAACCGCCGCACGACATTCTGGAGCGCGTGCCGCATCACTTGGTCGATATTCTCGACCCAAGCGGACGTTACTCGGCCGGTCAATTCGTACGCGATGCCGAACGGCTGATCGGCGAAATTCGCGCGCGCGGGAAAGTACCTCTCTTCGTGGGAGGAACCATGCTGTACTTCAAAGCGTTGATGTATGGCTTGGCCGATCTGCCTGAGGCCAATCCCTGCGTGCGTGCCGACCTCAACGCGCAAGCGGAGAACGTTGGCTGGCCTCAATTGCATGCGGAGTTGACTCAAGTGGACCCGATAGCGGCGCAGAAGATCTTGCCGAACGATGCGCAGCGGATACAAAGGGCTTTGGAAGTATTTAGGCTCACCGGTCGACGACTGAGCGAGTTGCAAGTCGACACGGCAAAGCAGGCTCTCAACGAAGATTTCCAGCCGTTGGTATGGGCGCCCAGCGATCGAGCGCGGCTCTACGAACGAATTGCCGCCCGATTTATGCGCATGGTGGAGTGTGGGTTCGTCGCCGAAGTGCAACGCTTGGCCGCTCGCAAAGATTTGTCGTGCGATCTACCGGCGATGCGCGCGGTCGGTTACCGTCAGCTGCTCGAATTCGTTGCCGGACGGCACTCGGAGGAAGAAGCCATTCGCCAGGGGATCGTCGCAACTCGTCATCTCGCTCGGCGGCAATTGATATGGTTAAGAGCGTCGACCGCTTATGAATGGTTCGATAGCCTTGAACTCTCCGCGCTCGCCCGTATCAAAGGTCGCATTGCAGATTGTCTGCGGGCCTAGCGGCATTTCTGTCGCCAATATGTTGGGAGCCAATAGGTTAAGAGCGTGCGCGAGCTTAAGACCGATGGGAAGAATGCAACGGCCCTGTGCTAGACTGCCGCAATGCGGTGGTAAGTCTTGAACAGGTACTTACAACGAAGTTATAAGGTTGGATATGTCAGCCGAGTTAAGCGAAAGCCGCACAATAACCGACGATAGAAGAAGGAGAACTATAATGGCTAGAGGTCAATCTCTACAGGACCCGTTCCTGAACACGCTGCGTAAGGAGCGTGTGCCCGTATCCATCTACCTGGTGAACGGTATCAAGCTGCAAGGACAAATCGATTCCTTCGATCAATTTGTCGTGTTGCTGAAGAACAGCGTCAGTCAGATGGTTTACAAACATGCGATTTCCACGGTCGTGCCGGCGCGCAGCATTCGCGTTCCGACCGACGATGAAGAAGGCGGTATAACGGTAGAAGCTGGCGAGTAAGGACGTAGCCGGTTTGCCCGTCGAATAAGGTATTGTTGAAAACGAACAGCAGTTTCGAACGCGCGTTGCTGGTGCGAATTGGATTCACGCGAACCGGCTTTAAGCAATCAGCGCTTGCCGGCCAATCCCACGCAGAAGAAATCGACGAATTCGTCGCGCTTGCCAAATCGGCGGGCGCGGACGTTCTCGGCGTAATTACCGGCAGCCGTCCGGGGCCCGATTCGCGTTTATTCGTCGGCAGCGGCAAGGCCGAAGAGATTCGTCTCAAGGTCGCTGAACAAGGCGCAACGGTCGTGCTGTTCGATCATCCCTTGAGTCCGAGCCAGGAACGCAATCTCGAGGAAACGATTAAGTGCAGGGTATTGGACCGAACCGGCTTAATTCTCGATATTTTCGCGCAGCGCGCGCGGACCTTCGAGGGCAAGCTGCAGGTCGAGCTCGCCCAGCTCAAGCATTTGTCGACCCGTTTGGTGCGGGGGTGGACTCACTTAGAGCGGCAGAAAGGCGGTATCGGCCTGCGTGGTCCCGGCGAAACCCAGCTGGAAACCGACCGCCGTTTAATCGGCAAACGAATCAAGAATCTCAATGCACGGCTTGATCGCGTCATCACTCAGCGGGAAACGACGCGTCGCGAGCGCAAACGGGCCGACATTCCCACGGTGGCGATCGTCGGCTATACGAATGCCGGAAAATCGACCTTGTTCAATCGCTTGACAGGGGCCGGTGCCTACGCAGCGGACCAATTGTTCGCGACGCTGGATCCGACGCTGCGCCGTCTCGAACTGCCGGATGCGCGTTATGCGCTACTTGCGGACACCGTTGGCTTCGTGCGCGATTTACCCCACGAATTGGTGGCTGCTTTTCGTTCGACCCTGCAGGAAGCGCGCGAGTCCGCTCTATTGCTGCACGTTATCGATGCCGCCGATCCGCATCGCAGCGAACGCATTGCTCAGGTGAATGCCGTGTTGAACGAGGTGGGGGCAGGCTCCATCGCCCAGATGGAAGTCTTCAATAAAGTGGATTTGCTCGATGCGTCACGAGTCAACCCTGGGGTCGACACCGGAGACGCGGCACACACCACGCCGGTCATTGGTCGTCACTGGGTGTCGGGCCGAACCGGGCTCGGTATGGCCGAACTAGTTCAAGCGATTGGCGATTTTTTAGGACCTCAGATCGTCCAAAAGCGGTTGATGCTGGCGCCGAGCGCGGGCCGTGCACGGGCGCGACTCTATGAGGCAGGCGCCGTGCTAAGCGAATCGATCACCCCCGAGGGTGATGCCGAGCTGCTTATTTCGATGCCGCGGCTGGCCTTCGAACGCTTTTGTCGCAGCGAGGGAATAGAGCCTTCCGCATCCGATCCACCGCGGTCACAGACCCGCAAAGGCAGAACAAAATCCAATTCCCGCTCAGCTCGTGCTTGTATCGCTTAAAGCGGGTTCCTACAATCCACCGCCCTGTAGCGGATCGCGTTTGGCTCCTAGGCCTGCGGTACAGGGCATAGTTCTTACTCGGAGCAGTATTTCAATATGGCCTGGAACGAATCCGGCAACGGCGGCGGCGGTTCAAATGGCGGATCCGGTGGATCCGGCAACCGCAATCCTTGGGGAAAGCGACCGCCGCAAGGCGGCCCTCCTGATTTGGATCAAATGCTGCGCAATTTCCAGCGCAAATTAGCCGGGCTTTTCGGCGGCGATGGTAAGCGCCCTGCCGAAGGCGGTGGGGGCGGAGGCGGCGGGATGGGCGCCGGAATCATTATCTTAGTTCTGGTTCTCATCTGGGGAATCACGGGCTTTTACACCGTGGGGCAGGCAGAGCGTGCGGTGGTGCTGCGCTTCGGAAAGTACCTCGAAACGACAGGTCCCGGGCCGCACTGGCGGCTTCCATGGCCGGTGGATAGCCAAACCATCGTGAATGTCGAGCGCATCGACAGCTTTACCGACGACACCCGCATGCTCACCGCCGACGAAAATATGGTGGACATCAATATGGCGGTGCAATTTCGCCGCAACAATCCTCAGCTCTGGGTGTTCAACGTTCGCGATCCGGATGCAACGCTGCGTGAAGTCAGCGAAAGCGCGATTCGCGAAAGCATCGGCCGCAGCAAACTGGAGGACGTGCTCGAATCCGGGCGTCAGAAAATCGCGGCCGATACCAAAGACCTGATTCAGCGGATGCTGACTGCCTACCAAGTCGGCATCGAAGTGGTGTCGGTAAACCTCCCGGACGTCAAAGTGCCGGAACAGGTGAAATCGTCGCAGGAGGATGCGATCAAGGCCGGCAAAGACAAAGAGCGCTTTGCGCTGGAAGCCCAAACGTATGCGAACGATATTTTGCCTAAGGCGCGCGGCGATGCAGCGCGCGCAATACAGGATGCCCAGGCTTATCGGGCGCGTAAAACGGCCGACTCCAAAGGCGAGACCGAACGCTTTACCAAACTGTTGGCCGAATACGAGCGCGCGCCCGCCGTTACGCGGCAACGCCTGTATTTGGAAACGATCGAAAACGTGCTTGCCCGTTCAAAGAAAGTCATCGTGGACACCAAAGGGGCCGGAAACATGTTGTACGTGCCCATCGATAAGATTCTCGAACAGCGCACTACGGGCCGCGAGACGCCGCGAGACCCGGTCGTCGTGACCCGCGCTCCGCAACCGGCTCCAAGCGACGATTCGACGGACGACCGCCGCGCGCGAGGAACACGCTAATGGGTAACCGCAATCTTCTTGTTTTCGTTGGCTTAGTGATGGCCGCGCTGCTTTTGTCGACGTCTTTGTTTACCGTGGGAGTCACGGAGTATGCGATCCGATTCCGGTTTCGCGAGATCGTGACCTCCAACTACCAGCCCGGTTTGCACTTCAAGTTTCCGTTGTTGGACGACGTACGCAAGTTCGACCGGCGTGTGTTGACGCTCAACTATCCGAAGGAAAAATTTCTTACCAGCGAAGGCAAAATTCTCTACATCGACTTCTTCATGAAGTGGCAGATCGAGGACATCAATCGTTTCTATCAGGCCACCGGCGCGGACGAGGTGGTTGCCGCGGGGCGGTTAGGCGAAATCGTGAAAGACGGTTTGAAAGGCGTGATCGCGAAACACACGTTGCAACAGGTCGTGCAACGCACCGAGTTCATGGAGGACTTGCGCGCCAAAGCGCTCGACAACACGAATCAGCTCGGCGTCAAGCTCGTCGACGTGCGCGTAAAGCGCATCGACTTGCCGGATGAAGTCGGCGATTCGGTGTTCAACCGAATGCGCCAGGATTTCGCGCAGCAGGCGGCTAAGCTGCGCGCCGAAGGCAAGGAGACGCAGGTGCGCTTGGAATCCGAGGCGGATCGCGAACGCACCGAAATTCTGGCCGAGAGCTATCGTCAAGCCGAAATCATCCGCGGCGAAGGCGATGCGTTGGCTGCCGAAACCTATGCGCGCGCTTATGCGCGCAATCCAGAGTTCTATGCGTTCTTTCGCAGCATGCAGTCGTACCGCGAATCGCTCGGCAAGGACAACGACGTCATGGTGATCTCGCCCGACAGTGAATTCTTCAAATACCTGAAGCAGCCGAATCCCCGCTAAGGAATCGAGCTTCTCGGTATGTCAATCAATTGGGCGGATTTATGCGCGGCGTTCGCGCTGTACTTGGTGCTGGAAGGCATATTTCCGTTCTTAAGTCCGCAACGTCTCAAGCGCATGCTGCTTTCGCTCGCTCAATTGGAAGACACTTCGCTCCGCGTGTTTGGCCTCTTGTCCATGCTCGCGGGGCTCGCATTGTTGTATATCGTTCATCGTTAGGTTCGCATGCAGTATGAATAAGAACGTAGTCGTCATCGGCGCGCAATGGGGCGACGAAGGCAAAGGCAAGGTCGTCGACTTGCTCACCGATCGCGTCAGCGGCGTCGTGCGGTTTCAAGGCGGACACAATGCCGGGCACACGCTGGTGGTGAACGGCAAGAAGACGGTACTGCGCTTGCTGCCTTCGGGCAGTCTGCATTCGGGCGTGACGGTCTTCATCGGCAACGGCGTGGTGTTGTCGCCGCAGGCGCTGTTCGAGGAAATCGCCGAACTCGAATCGGCCGGCGTACAAGTGCAAAACCGATTGCGCGTGTCGGAAGCATGCCCCGTCATTCTTCCTTACCACGTTGCGCTAGATCAGGCGCGCGAGGCCGCGATGGGTGCAACCAAAATCGGCACGACGGGCCGCGGCATCGGGCCCGCGTACGAAGACAAAGTGGCCCGACGTGCCATTCGCGTTCAAGATTTATTCATGCGCGAGCGCTTGGCGGCCAAGCTCGGTGAAGTGCTCGACTATCACAACTTCGTGCTGAAAAATTATTTCAAAGTCGCGACCGTCGATTTTCAATCGACGTTGGATCAGGCGCTCGGTTTGGCGGAACGTTTGCGTCCGATGGTGGCGGATGTTTCGAGCGAATTGAATGCATTGATCGCGTCGGGCAAGAGTGTCTTGTTCGAAGGGGCACAAGCGGCATTGCTCGACGTCGACCACGGTACCTATCCGTATGTGACCTCCAGTAACTGCGTTGCAGGCCAGGCGTCCGCAGGTGCCGGCATAGGGCCGCAGCAGTTGCATTACGTGATGGCCGTTGCGAAGGCGTATGCGACTCGCGTCGGCAGCGGGCCGTTTCCGACCGAACTTGACGATGAAATCGGCGAACGTTTGCGCGTGCGTGGACACGAGTACGGATCGGTCACCGGCCGGCCGCGCCGTTGCGGTTGGTTCGATGCCGCAGCCTTAAAACGTGCCGTGCAAGTGAACGGCGTGACGGGACTGACCATCACCAAGCTTGACGTGCTCGATGGCCTCGACACGATTCGCGTCGCAGTCGGCTATAAAGTTCGTGGCGAAAGCCGTTCCATTTTGCCGGTCGGCGCCGAAGCGCTCGCTATCTGCGAGCCCGTGTATGAAGAGCATCCTGGTTGGCAGGAAAGCACCGTCGGTATCAAGTCGTTCGATAAATTGCCGATGACCGCGCAGAAATACCTACGACGTCTCGAAGAACTCGTCGGCGCGCCGATCGCGATTATCTCCACCGGCCCTGATCGCGTTGAAACGATCGTGCTGAAACATCCCTTCGACTAACCTGTCGAGCGCACGCGAGTCGCCTGCCCGTGGGGTTGGGCTAGTGGGTTTGTATGAATGCCGTTAACTAATTTGCGTGTTGCTTGCGGCCTATGACACTTCTTCGTACGCACTGACTTAAGGGTATTGTGCCGGTGGGGGTCGTTTCGTAGAATTCGACCAGGATTTTCGTTTTTGTTAAGGAGTGGCGAAACGTGCGCGACATCATCGAATCTACGGTATTGGATCTCCTGCGCACTGCCTGTCTGGCTTCCGGCATTTCTGCTGACGTATCGGCCGATCGAAAGTTGGCAGAGCTTGCAATCGATTCAATGAAGCTGATCGAAATGATCTTTGAATTGGAACGACGTTTTGGTTTCGAAGCCGATGAAGGGCAGTTGACCGACCTAACGACCGTTCGCGATCTCATCGACATGGTCGAGACTATGTTGCCGGCCGGAGCGGGCAGTCAGGTAACGTAGGTTACTCGAGGTCTCCGGTGGATGCGGACGTCGCGCGTACGGCTGCAATTTACGCCACGGTGATGACTTGAATGTCCTCTTGAATGTCCTACTGGGAAGTCCTGCGAATATCGCTCAGGCTTGCGACGCTGAGATTGGAGCGGCTCTCTGATGACGCAACTGGCTCACGTAGAGTTCTCTGCATCTCTCTCTTTTCACCTTTCCGCTCGTTGTCTTTGGTAACTCTCCCCTTTTGAACAGCAGTACTTCCTCCAGGAGAAGTCCAAGCGTATCGCATACTTTTTGCTTGACTCCGTCCGCCAGCTTTTCTGTTTCGCGAGATCCTAGCGAGTCCGCGTCCAACTCCATCATTCCGACTACGGCCTCTCCGCTATTGGCCTCGATGCGCACGGCCGCGCATGCATAGACCTGAACGGCTTTTTCATGGGCTTTTTGCAGCATCGCGAGTTCGACATCTTCGGCGGCAAATGCAAGGCCACGCACTTTGATTACGTCTTTTATTCTCCCGACCACAAAAACTTGGCCGGCGCTCGTATAACCGAGGTCTCCCGTTCGCAGGTAACTCGGCTCGCCATTCAAAATGGCGCCGAAGCTACGCTCGGTGGCGGCTTGATTGTCCAGATAACACCGTGCGTTTGATTTTGACTTTATCCATATTTCTCCGATTTGACGATCTCCGCATTCGGCGTTGACGCTCTCGTCGACAATCTTCAAGGTCATGTGGTCGGCATGTGTCGCGCCGACACTGACGTATTCCTGTCCGGTTGCGGCAAGGTGATCGACATGCACTCCGTGTCTGCCAGTTACGTATAGCGTGGATTCGGCCAAGCCATAGCAAGGAAAGAAACTTTCTTCTCGAAAGCCAAGTCGCGAGAATTTTCTAACGAAAGCCTTCGTCGTCTCTGGATCTATGCGTTCGGCGCCACAATACGCAAGCCGCCAGCTCGATAAATCGATGTCTGCAACATGTTCTTCCATTACTTTGTCGCAGCAGAGCCGGTAGGCGAAGTTCGGGGCGCCGCTGCAATCGGCACCGAAATTGGCGATGGTGCGCAGCCAGGTCACGGGGTCGGCAACAAAAGTCACTGGAGACATGAACACGCTGCGCAATCCGCTATAGATTGGCTGCACGACGTGTCCGATGAGCCCCATGTCATGAGTAAACGGTAGCCATGAGACGATAGTTTCGCCGCCTCTGAATCCGAAGGCCGATCGTATCGCTTGCGAGTTTTCGAGCAATGCCCGATGCGTAACGACGACGCCCTTCGGCGCGCGAAGCGTTCCAGAGGTGAATTGAATCAGCGCCAATGTGTCGGAGTCGATCTGTGGTTCACTCCATGTCGCGCGCGGATCGGATTGCAGTTCGTCGATGCAAAATATCGGGATGTGTTTGGTGTCGTCAGCGAGTTCGGCAAGGACCTCTCGAATGCGGCTTTCGTGCGATCGCAAGGTAAGGATGGCTGCGACACTTGCGGCACGACACACGAATTGGAATCTTTCGGCTTCCGCTTGCTTCGGCAGTCGGTGGGGGATGGGTATGCATTTGGCCAGGATGCTGGCGTAAAAGGCGAGGATGAAGTTCAGGCCCTGGGGAATCGCCAAAAGCAGTCTTCGGTCTTGAAGATTGGAAGCCTGCAGATGGGCTGCAATTGTTGTCGCCTTTTTGGCCAGTTGCTCGTAAGTGAGCGACTCCAATTCGATGCCTCGGCGGTTGAGTTCCGTGAATGCGATGCCATTCGGGCTGCGGCGGCTACGCTCGATCAGTATCTTAGCCAGGGTGGTCATTGGCTTCCGTGATTATTCAGCGCAGGCAGGTTCAGTAAGCAGGCCGCGGGAACTGAGTTTCTCTTTCAACTCATCCGTCAAAAGTCCGATGGTTGACAGATTAATCTGGAGCTGTCGAAAAATTGCGCGCGCTTCGGAAGGATCCGCGATGCGCTTTGCACGCAGGTGACGCCTCAGTTCCGCTCGGTCCCAACCAAATTCATCGGCAACTACCGTCGCGGCATTGAGGCTATTAGCCAGGCTGATTACCGTTTCAAGCACGTAACGCGCTCGTGCGTTGCGCGCGTCGGCATCCAGGGCTGCATGGCGCGCTCGCAGAACTTCAGTCCCGAAACTCACATGGCGTGCCTCGTCCTTCAAAATGTATTCGAGCGCAACTTGCAACAAAGGAACGGCCGTTTCCGTACGCAATCGTTGAAACTTAGCCATGGCAAGACTCTCGATGACGATCTGCATGGTAATGAGTTTGGTGTCGACTTGATCGTCTGCGAGAGCGTTTTCGAGCAGCGTCTTGAGTTCGGGTGAAGGCGCGGCGATATATCCAACGTGTTCTCCGAGATACCGCGTAAAGAACTCAACATGTCTCGCCTCGTCGAAGACCTGGGAGCTCGCAAACAACTTTGCATCCATCGATGGTAGCAATTCGACGAGTTGGGAAGAGATTAGGAGTGCTCCTTGCTCGCCATGCAATATCTCGCTGAGCTCGACGGCGTGCCATCGCCAATCTGCAAGCGCCTTGCTGTCGCCGGAAAGTTGTTCATAGCCGGTGAATTCGCAGAAGGGGCTGCGTCCGGCATTCACCGGCGATTCCGGCTTGGTCGTTAGTGTGTTCCATTGCAAATCCTTGCCTGCGTTCCAGGTTTTTTCCTTGGCGATGTCGTAAAGACCGACGATGCGCCCGGATCTCCCAATTTTATACTCCATTGTCATCATGACGAACGTTTGCTTCCACTTGAGCAAGGACCGAAGAGTCGGCGGATAGTCGCAAACTATCATTTCATGGTATGCCGAGCAACGAACTAAGAGCCATCGAGTTTCAATTGAACTACGCGAGCTCGTGTTAGTCGGTATATAAATTAGCGGATTACTCAGCAGATTAATCTGGAGATCCACGCGAAATTAATTCGCTCTCACTTGCGACTCACCAACTAAACCTCGTGTACGAAAACTAAACTTCGTGTACGCATCGATGCCGAGGTCCTTTGAGGGCTTGAGTTCGTGCTGCTAGCCTTGCGTCGACTAGGTGACTAGTCAGTCACTTCAAGTGGCTATCGTTAATTACTTTGTTTAGGAGATCAAAGCAATGAACCATCCAGAAAAGGCGGATGCCGCAGAGAGCAAGTTGTTCCTCGACGGTCTGGAGATCGATGACGTATCGGTTTCCGACTTCTTGAGTTCTGAGGTTGCGGAAGGCAGCGATACCGTTTCGAAGGTAATGGCGGCCTCTTGCACCACTTGCGAGTGCTGCTGCAGCTACTAAGCGAGATAGACCCACCATGGCGCTCTCATCCGTTCTTGCGGAAGTGATTTCGAGGCAGCGCTTCGAAAATCAAAGACGCCATGGTGTGGTCCTGGCTATCACGGGTGGAAAAGTCTAGATTGGAAGGTGCCGTTGGTCGGCGATGACGAAATAACCGGCAACGAAGTAACAAAGGCATGAAGAAATTAACTGTCTATCTTAGTTTTCCTTTCTGTATGTCCAAGTGCCACTTCTGCGATTGGGTGCAGCGCGTGCCCAAGAAGGATTTGTTTCTGGGCCCGCAGGATAGCGTAAGGAAAGCGTATGTCGACGCTATCTGTTCGGAGATAAGACAGTGGGGCGGCGAATTGGCAACTGCCGGGTATTACCCGCACACGATTTATTTCGGCGGTGGTACCGCTACCACGGCTACTGCCGACGAAATGGATGCAATGGTCGATGCGCTTAAGTCCACCTTCGACATGTCGCGCGTAGCGGAATGGACGATTGAGGGAAGTCCCGACACGGTCTCGCGCGCAATGTTGGAGCACTATCGTGCCCGCGGGTTCAACCGGTTCAGCTGTGGGGTACAGTCCTTCGACGAGCAAAGGCTAAAGCGCCTCGGCCGGTTGCATTCGCGTGAGCAATCCATCGAGGCCATTCATCTCGCGCGAGAATCGGGGTTTGACAACATTAGCGTCGACTTGATGTGCGGATTTCCTGACGAGGATTTCGCGGAGCTGGATGAAAACATTCGAGTCGCCGCAGCGCTTCCGGTTCGGCACATTTCGCTCTACACATTTAGGCCCACTCAGGGGACAGTGATGACGCGCCAGATAGAAAAACACCGCGCCCATCTGGCTCCGAAAGATCAAGTCAGCGCCTACCAGCACGGCCGCAATCTGCTCGTGAATGCAGGGTTTCGAGAGTATGGGCTCGGCTACTTCGGCGATATTGCCGAGAATGTGGTCGCACAATTTAGCGTGCAGAACGATGTCGTAGGTTTCGGCTCCGGTGCGGTAAGCATTGTCGGCGGGAATTATCTTGGGCATACGTCGGGCTTATTGCACAAATACATAGAGAACCCGTTGGCTCATGACTTCAAGACTCGAGCCGCAGAGTCGCCGGGCGTTTTGTTCTCGATGTTGAGGTCCGGTCTATCAATTTACGATGGGATCAAGAAGAGTCTCTGGGAAGAGAGGGTCGGCGAGCCGTTCGAGGCGAGCGTGTCGCGGCAGGGAATGCCGGAGATCCTGGAACTGTTGAAGAAGATTGCCAAGCTTAAAGTCACGGACGACAAAGTGTATTTGCCGGCGGAGTCCGCATCTCAAGCATTGATCGGGCTTATGCATGGAAGCATGCTTGGCGCCGCAAAGAGCAGTGCGGCAGCGAGCGGTTGATTCACGTTGCCTTCGATAAGTACCGTCAATACAATCTCGAGCGCGGATCCTGGCGCGCAATTTTTGTCAGCCCAGAGTTAGGATTGCATGAACGTTCATTCCGTTCGACTAAGGAGAGCTTCGAGCATCACGCAACTGGAAACCAGGAAAGCGTCCATGGTTGCGAAATACAAAGTTGCGAAATCCAAGGTTGCTAAATCCAAGGCCGATTGAAAGCTTGATGTTGAAGCCTATCATCGAATTCAGTTCAAGCGACGTTGCGCCGCTACGCGAGGCGGCTATCGGCGACGTGATCGTTTCGCGTGAATGCAATTTAGCTATGGATCAGCTCAATGAGCTGATCTGTAAACAGGCAGGCAATATCGACCGCGAACTGGAGCAATCCGTTGCCGCACGCAGGGCATTGGGTGCGCGGCTCTACGCTTTGTTCATGTCCCCTGGCTTTCAGGGCGAAGGAATGTTTCCAGTAAAGCGGGTGTGCCACGCACTCGCGGACGACAGAAAACCCAAGACCGCCGATTTCAAAGTCGTTGAACAATTGCTCGAAGGCCAAGATCGGGAAAGGCTGGACGAATGGTGTGGAATGTTTGCCGTGGAACGGGAGCTTCGAGAGCGGCAAAACGCAGTGTTCCAGAGCAGCATCACCGAAGCGCGACGGACAATAGCAAGGTTGTGTAGCAACGCCGATTTTCGTAGAGCCCTTCAGCTGTCGGGGCAGCGGCTGTTGAAGCAGAGCAATGACTATGTTCAGGCCGTCGAAGGCAATGCTCAGATCAATAAGGCGCTTCGGCAGATCGAAGAAACGTTGGTCAGCTTTCTTTTTCGAATGGCGTTAAAGCCGTCTCCCTTCGGGGCGTTTACGGATGTCGTGGTTCACCTGAGGACGCTGGATAAGGTCGGCATCGGCGCGGCCGAACGCTCCTCCTCTCGGGTTCGCTTTTGTTGCACTTCACGCATGGTTCTGGAGTGGCTCACGTTCCAGTGCAGACAGCTTCCGCAGATTAAAAAGCTGCTACCGATAAGATTGAATTCCACGATTACACGCTCGGGCGAGTTGGTGACGTTTCTCTCGCGCTACAGCGAAACGTATTCGGACTCGATTCGCACGGAAAAACTGACGCGGCTTCCGGATTCCGGCTATTTGCGGAAGCTCGACGAAGTGGTTGGGGTGGGTAATAAAAATACGGAGCAACTTGCAAAATTGCTCAGTGGTCCGGGGCAATCGGCGGACGAAGTTCTCGTGCATATCGAGAAACTCCTGAAGATCGGATACTTGGAGCATTACTTCGGGATTCCCGATAACGTCGTGCGCTACTCGCGTGCGATTGCCGAGAAGCTTGATTCGTTTCCAGGGGAGGACACTAAGATCCTCGCGAAGCATTTCAGGTCGCTTGATGAAATCGAGCTGCAATACGAGCTCGCTGAAGCCGATCGACGTGAGTCTCTAAATAAGTCCTTCTTCCAGATTTTCAGCACGATCGTCGAAGTTACGAACGCCAAGGATCCGGGGTTGAGCCAAGCGCGCACTTTCATGTTCGAAGATGTAGGAGCGATTCGCCATGACCAGGCACACGTCAAAAAGCAATTCGAGCCATTCCGAAGAAGTTTGGCGGACCTGGCGGATTTGCTGTGTGCTCTCGACGACTTCACGATTGAGCGCGTAGCCATTTATAAGTTCTTTAATGAACAATACCCGGCTCGCGGAACTCACGCCGACTTTCTGGACTTCTACAAGAGATTCATTACGGTCGATACCGCGCAGCGCATGGCCATCATGCGAGCGGAGCTCGATCCGCTGGTTGTCGAGTTGCACGGGTTCCGCGATAGGTGGCGACGTTTTCTCTGGGAGTCGCTGCGGCGTTGCGGAAGTCACAGCCCAGTACTGCAATTGGATCGCGAACATATCAATCAATTTCTGGCCGATATTCCTGAGTCGGTGCGCAATTGGGATTCAATGGCTTTTTACTTGCAGAGCTGTCGGCCGACGCACGAAGGGCGCCTCTTGGTGTTCAACGGCTGTGCAACTGGCTATGGCGCGATGATGTCGAGATTCTGCACGATATTTTCGCAAACGGACATCGACGTTGCAGGCGCCCTTCGCGCTGATATCAATCGTCACTTCGCTGGCCGGTCGATGGTCGACCTGAGTGCAGTGCTCGGGATGAACACCAACTTACATCCGGAAATTCTTTCGGCGGCTCTTGAGTATCCCGGGAGCGTTGCGCCGAAAGCTGGGAAGACTTATAGGCTGAATGATCTCAACGTCTGTGCCGATTACGATTCCCGTCGGTTGAAGCTGGTCGAAAAAGGGTCCAATCGAGAGATGGAGTTGAGGTCGCTTAATTTATTGTTACCCGCGGTCGGACCCAACTTGTATAGATTTTTGCACTTGTTCGTGCCCTACATTAACGCCAAAGGCGATCTTTGGAGACGCTGCAAACTGCCTGCGGATCCACAACGAGCCATGTTACCGCGACTGCAAATCGATAACGTGGTCATTGCGCGGCGGACATGGACGCTTGCAGCCGCGACCGTACCGCGTTGCGATAGTGTTTTTGAATCTCCCGCTGAAACGATTGCCGCCCTGGAACACTGGCGCGCGTCGAATGCCTTGCCCCACTGCGTTTTTTATCACTTTGAGGCGGCGGAAGGTGTGGCTTACGATTGGTCGAAGCACTCGGGACCGGCGCTTAAAGATTTTCTGCAGTCCAAGTCTGGCAAACCGCATTATTTGGATTTCCGCAATCCTTTCCTGGTTAGGATATTTTTGCGAGATGTGCAAAAGACGTCGTATCCGTTTGTCATTTGCCGTGAATGCCTTCCGCATCCCGAAGAGTCTGCCGAGGAATCGGTGCCTTATTCCGCCCGTGAGCATATCGTGCAGCTGCATAGAGCTTGATCTGAGTACTGCTGAGATGGATGTAAGAGCCTCGATGCCGGAATGACATGAGCGATAAAATTATCATCCTGCCGCTGTTGCCTCTGCAGTACATGTCTGCAGTATCCGGAATCACGGACATATACACGTGTTTCTTCAAACCAAACTATCGTCTCGATCCTGAGAAAGTCGAGTCGGCGCTGCAAATGTTGGTGCAACGTCATGAATCCCTGCGAATGCGAATCGGGACTTATAAGCAGGCGAAAGTTCAGCTTGTATATCCCTATCGCGAGTCGAGTCTTTTGGTTCGAGTCGATTGCCGGAATTTCAAGTCTGAGGAAGAAATCGAAAGTTGCGTGGCCGAGGTGCGGGAAGGGCTGGTGCTGGGCATGAATTCGGAGAACGACAGCGTCTCATTTCGATGCGCCCTGTTTGAATACGCCGACGACCAGCGCGTCTTTGTCGCCATCAATCACAACTGTTTCGATGGCGTATCCATTACGCTTTTCTTCCACGAGCTGCATTCCCTATTGACCGGCGGACAGCTTCTGCCGCTCTCGCAGAGCTACAGCGACCTAGTGAAGAAGTTGTATGCAATGGTTGCGAAATGGAACTGGCAAGACGACCAAGCGTATTGGTTGCGCCAACATTCACTCATTCGTCCCCTCCCGCAGGCTGACGGTACCGCGGTTGGCCAATTGACAAGGTGTAAATTTCGGGTTGTGCATCGCGAACCTTGGGTATTCCAGCTGGTGTCGAAGGTGCCGACGGTGGCGAAAGTAAAGGTTCGCGATTTAATGTTGGCGGCCTGGGTGCAAACGCTGAGCGAATGGACGGGTGCTCCAGGCGCCACATTCCTGCTTACAGCGCATGGGCGTAACATGTGTCCCGGCATGTTGCAGACATTGGGGAGCTTCGCAACGTCCTATCCGCTCTTTATCGCCGCTTCGGATTCCGGCGCGCTTGCCGCTGCGGCGCAAGTGTCGGCGCAATTGAGCGGAATACCCCATCAAGGCACACGCTATCGATGGCTCATGTGCAATCAACAGTGGAGGACGCTCGTCAATAGCCAACCACAACCACCCTTGACGTTTAACTACATCGGACTAAGGTCTGACTGGAAACTGACCGATGGAGAGTCGGGAGATCGGAAAATGCTGAGCATCAGGGACGGTCAGTGGTGGCGGATGGAACCCAGCGTATCCGTATCGCCTTATTTGTCGTTGAGCTGCGTCATTGCGAATGAGTTTCGCAGTTTGGCCATCGAGTGCGACTACGGTGGAGACGGCATGAATGAAATTCTCGTCAAAAATCTGCTTGAAAGTTTCGCGCAGAAGCTGCGGCACATGACGATGGAGATTTTGGCGGGCTCCGCGCACTTTTCTGCGCAGGCGGCCATGATATAGGATCGAAGGTAACGTTTTCAGTGGCGATTTGGAATGATGGAGATTCGCGCACGAACACTCGGTAAGCGAAGATCTTGGGCGATACCTAGCAGGGTGTATCGCTTGAAGTCGTTGTTCGAATCGCGCACGCAACTTGGACGGCAAGCATGAGCATCAAGAACCAGAGTCTTTTTTCGACGGAGTTGCTCGAAAATCCTTACGAAGCGTATCGCTGCGCACATGTTGCGGCCCCGATCGCCTATGACGCTTCGCAAAGTTCCTGGGTCCTCGTCAAGTATAGGGATGCTGAGTTCGTGTTGAAGGATCCGAAACTTTTTTCTTCTAAGAAGCATTTGAACACGATGCCCGGCGAGGGCGGTTTGGGTCTCAACATGATGCTGTTGTCCCACGATCCGCCCGAGCATACGCAGCTGAGGTCTTTAGTGCAGAAAGCGTTCACTTCCGCCCATCTGAAGAAACTGGAAGGGTGGATCGACGAACAGGTCGACGCGATGCTCGATGGAATGAACGAGGGCGAAATGGACGTATCTGCGGATCTTTGCATACCGCTGCCTATTAAGGTGATGACAAGAATCCTTGGACTTCCCGACGAGAAATGGCGGGCGCTGAAGCAGTGGACCGACGTGGCCGCCTCGGGCGATCAAGGCTCGACGAATTATCCCAGCCGCAAAGCGCTTCTCGATCTGTACTCGTTTTTCCGCACGCAGTTTCTATCCCAAGAGCAACTGGCGCCCGACGGATTGCTGCGGTCGCTTCTCGATGCCAAGTACAACGACGCGCCGCTGTCGGCACGAGAGATCATGCAGTTTTCGATGACGTTGCTTCTCGCTGGGAATGAAACGATCGCCAGCCTGTTGAGCAACACGTTGAGTATCCTGGCCGCGGACCGAGATTTATGGGACAGTCTTCGAGCGAACCGCGAGCTGGTCGATCCCGTCATTACGGAGTCGCTGCGCTACGAGACGCCGATACAGTTCGTGAGGCGGCGCGTTACGCAACCTGTGACGATACGTTCCGTCGAGATGAAAGCTGGAGAAATCGTGATCCTGTGTCTTGGTGCGGCGAACAGGGATCCGGATGTTTATTCGGATCCGGATCGTTTTGAGCCGCAACGACAGCCTGCGCATCACTTGGCTTTTTCCAAAGGCATTCATTACTGCATCGGCGCGAACCTCGCGCGTTTGGAAGCAACCGTCATGTTGAATCGAATGTTGGATAGGTATACTTCAATCGAGCGTGTGGGTCCGGGCGTTCGTTATCCGAATGTATTTTTCCGGGGCTTTAAATCGCTGCCGCTTCGGTTGGCGGCATAGCAGCAGGCAACGTTGAAGTTGGGGTTTTCGGCGAGTCGAATGTTGCAAGTGGAGCAACTACCAGGAATACAAGGCAGGGTGCGATGAACTACGAAGCAATTAGCGTGAAGCCGCTGGGCGGGTCGTTGGGCGCGGAGATCGAAGGCATAGATTTACGGCGACTCTCTGCGCAAGAGTATCGCGAGGTCAAGCATGCGCTGCTTGATTATCAGGTAATCTTCTTTCGAGACCAGGACATCTCTCCCGAGCAACTAGTCACGCTTGGTAAGCTCTTCGGTGAGCTGGGCTTGTACTCCCATCTGCAGAACATGCCTGGTATGAGCGTGCGCGGACATCCGGAGATATTCCTCATCAACGCACGTTCCAGCGAAGAGAAGTTTCTACGGCTCTCGAACGTCTGGCACATAGACTTGAGTTTCACGGATAGTCCGCCTTTGGGCTCGATCCTCAAGGGCGTTGAAATTCCGCAGCGTGGCGGCGATACCTTGTGGATAAACCTCTATCAGGCCTATGAGAGTCTCTCGAAAAAAATGAAAGACTTCCTGGAAGGCCTGCAGGCGGTTCACGACGTTACCAAGACGTGGACTGGGGAGACTCTGCAATCCGAGGACGGACTCCAGCTCTACAAGAATCTGGTTAAAAATACGCCGCCTGTCACCCATCCAGTCGTCAATGTTCATCCCGAGACGGGTCGGAAATGTCTGTACTTAAGCGAGCTCGCGACGACGCGCATTCTGGAGTTGGAACCGAGTGAAAGCGATGCGGTGCTCGGCATGCTGTTCGCGCACATGAGGCGAATAGAGTTCCAGTGTCGTTTTCGCTGGAGAAAGAATTCCATCGCGTTCTGGGACAATCGCTGCACTGCGCACTATGCCATGCGCGATTACAACGAGCCGCGGCAGATGCATCGGGTGACCATTAAAGGCGAAAAGTACAATTAAGCCATGGCTCATCATGGATCCGATGTCGGCATGGCGGAGAGCGAGCGAGACCGGTCGGAGAGCATAGCGAGGTCAATTAGTCTTAAGACAGACGTAACGATTCTGCCTTGTGAAGACGGCATCTTGATCAAAAGAGGAGATCGGTCCCTGCCGGTAAGGGGTGCGGGGGCGATCAAGCTTGCTCGATGGCTCATGAACAACCTGGATGGTCGCGCGGATATTCAAGACGCCATCGAGCGATATCCTAAAATTCAACCCGTGCTCGCCGATTTACTGAGGCGATTGCTCGACGTGGGATTTGCTCGCTCGCTTCCTCGCGATGAGGTTTACGAGATTTCGCGCTCGGAGCGTTATTCCAGAATCAGCGGCTATTTGCATGACCATGCTGCGGAACCCTTGAAGGCGGTGAAACGGCTCGACCGTTTTACCGTTGGAGTGGTCGGTTCGGGCGTCTGTTTGCGAAACTTGATCGGAGCGCTTTTCGAATACGGCGTCGTTCGATTCAAGGTCGTCGCTCCGGAAGGAGATAGGGAGCGCCTGTCGCAATTGTTCGCAACTTGCCGACGTCAGCGGCCGGATACCCGGTTCTCTTCGAGGTTCATGCGCGTCGTATTACCGATAACACTAAGCGGATCCATGCAGAAGGGAACTGTCTGGCTTGTCGCAGATGATCGTCGATTTGCTCTGGGCGTACTGCCCCTCGAATCGAATGGGCATCGCGGCATTTGCGGATGGGTCCAGCGCTGGCGAGGAGGAATCGCCGTTGTAGTGCCTCCAAGCGGACGACAAATACCTCTACATACTGTTCGGTCGCTCGTGCGCGAGCGAGCAACCGCATTCCCTACGTCAGCCCCCGCGCCAGCGGCGGCTGCCATTGCAGCACAACACGTCGTCTTCGAAATGTTATGCCGTTGGGCACTCGATGATCGAGCGGTTGTTCTGAAGACTGTGAATGTATGCGAAGGAACGCTGGTCGGTCGGCGAATGCCGCTAACGCCACATGGTAGGTGGTCATCGTCCGGAAGTGTGGTCTCTTCAGGACAGATGTCTCATGGTGCGGCGGTTGAGACGTTCGACTTGAGCAATGCGGTTAGCTTCATGCAGAAGCTTCATGGCAGCCCGGAAGCCTTTGGCTTAACGAGCGTACCGACATGGCGGAACACGTCGTTCTTTCCGCCGCTTGGAAATAGGGTATTGAATCTGCCGTCTCCTTGCGAGAATGGGTGGAGCGAGTCGCAAGCTATTCCGTACCTGGCGCGGCTCGCGACGTATTTATGGGCATGTTACGGCTGCGTATCGGCTCGATTGTCGCCATCGCAGGTTTTGGCGCAACGCTCGAACGGTAGAGCAGCTGCGGTGCTGGGAGTCTTTCCTCATCGCGCACTCGCTTCCGGAGGAGCAAGCTACCCGGCCGACATCTACGTGCAGTTCGGAACCGCGTGGGATCGAGTCGTTCCGGGAATTTCCGGCAACCTCTTCCAGTATTCACCGAACTACCATTGTCTCAGCGCGCGCTCCGGCGATTCGGGTTGGCGAGCGGACTTGCAATGCATCGAGAGTCATTCGGTGCGCATCTATCTATGCGTCAATTTCGCGCGTACGTCGCCCAAGTACGGAAGCTTCGCGTATCGGTTGACCGCGGTGGATGTGGGGGTGGTGCTCGGGCGGCTCGTTTCCGTAGCGGCCGTTGTGGGTCAGCCAGTTCTCCTCGATGTGGATGTTCCCGATGCCGACGTAGATCGCCGCCTTGGTCTCGATTCTTCGACCCAAGCAACCTATGCGTTACTCGACTTTCCGGCTTTCTTGGAAAGTAACCGGGCCGCCGTCTCTGAGGGTGCGTTGCGCGAATCGGTTTCGAGTCTGAATTGCGATGCCGTTGTGCCGATGCAGCTGCCCCAGGAACTGCAACGAATGCATGCATTCGTTCACGGCATGCGCCTTCCCAATGAACGGCCGAAAAAAATGCGTCGTCTTGAGGGCATCACGAGTCACGATGAACGTTCTACGACCGTCCGAATGGCCGACCTCATTCATGTCATTAGGCGGCGTCATTCGTCGGCAGGAAATTTCATCGGCCGATCGGCGCCGCTGTCGGTCTTGATGGATTGCTTGAGTGCATCGTCCGATGGCATGGCTGCGTTAGAGCGATCGAATGCGCAAGGAATGTCGTTGCCATCCATGGGTGTCTATTGCATGGCGCTGAATGTGGAGGGCTGCGAGCAGGGTGCGTATCGGTTTGATCCGGGCACGCGCGAGATAACCTTGATCTCGAAAGGCGATTTGGCCGAAAAAATTGCCGCCTGTCTGCATTTGAGTTCGGCACACGTGGGATTTTCCTCCTTCATCGTCCACATTACCGGTCACGTGGAATGGAATCGCACTGAGCGAGACGCTCGGGCCTACCGAGTGCAACAAATGGTTACCGGCGCCGCCGTTGACGCTATCGCCATCGCTGCTACGCGAGCAGGAGCTTCTGCGCATCCATACCTCGGCTTCAAGACCGAAGCAGTCGGTCGGTTTTACGGCCTGGTCGTTGCGGCCGAGATCGTAACCGCCCAGGTGTGCGTGTCGGTACCGAGGAATTCAAATCGAATTACGACTTCCGTCGTGTTCTAGCGTGCTCTGGGATTACGCTTCGACGGGTTGCTCAAGGAGGGCGCGTTGGAAACGATCCTTTGCCGTTTCGAGAGAGACGGAATATAGGTCTTCCACCGTTCGGCATATCATGTGACACAAATAGTACCGTTCGATTCGGTTAAGCCCCAGGCGATGCAGGGTCAGATAGAGGAAGCTGGTGACGATGCGCGCGACTTCCATGCCTTTGTCGCTGGTCATGAAATCCACGACGTGCCTGTTGGCATCGATGTCGTGCAGCAGATTGTCGGGTTGAATGTCGAATTGTTCGCTCATCGGCGTGTCGAAGGTCGGCTTCGCGTAGCCGGCTACGTCGGCGCGAATCGCATTTTCGACTGCAGTAAAAGTATTCTCCATGTGCGTTGTCCAATCGCGCAAGTGCGGTTCCAGGGTTCCGTCGCGAAGCGATGTGCGCAAATAGGCGAATCGCTGGCCATACTGGGCGCGCAAGGGCGCATAGTCCGAATCCATTTTGTTCCTGAGTTCGCGGTCCTTGTTGGACCAAGCGAGAAACCCATCCGCATGTGCGCGGAAGGACAGGTAGGACGGCGGATACGAGTCGTCGTCGCCGCCTCGATAGATCCTGCGCATTCGCCGATTAAGAATGTGCAGGGACATTAGATCGAAAGCCAATGAAAGCTTCTTTCGCCCGGTGTTTTGCAGTTGTCTTGCCCAGTCGATGATGTGCGGCATCGTGCTCCGGCTGTAGCGAAAATAAATTTTGGCGGCGTCCTCGCCAGTCAGGACCGCCGCGATGTCGCTGCTTGCATCTTGTCCGATCTCCGTCATGGTCCATGCGTGGTCCGCCTTCAATCGCGAAAGGCGTGTCGACATTTCCGCAAGTAGGGGGGTGTCGGCGGAATCGACATGCACTTTGACGGTGAAAATCTCTTTGTGCCCCTGTCGATCGAAGTATCCGCAAATTTCTTCTCCGTCGAACAGTACCTTTGACAGAAGCTCAGTCACGAAGATGCCGAACAGTGGTCTTGGCACCTCGACCAAAATGCCTTGTTTGGGCGCGTCGCTTCGCATCGATCCGAGTTCGTTCATAACTTACCTCGCGAAGAATACTGGGCTTCGGTCTCGCCACGAACAACATATGCTCGCGGCCGAAGATGATTGGCTAGATATCGGCAATGTTCCTGCACTGTATCGGTATTTACATGGCCGATGACGATCGCCTCGATGAAATCGGAGCTCTCATGGTCTTTGTTGTGAACGTTCACTTTCACGTCCAAGACGCCGTCCAAGGATAAAATGTGCCGCTCGATTTCTTTTGGATACACGATGATTCCATTGAGTTTCTCGCCGCCGTCGATTCGGCCGTCCAGATATAAGTTTCCGTTCGAATCGATGTGTCCGAAATCGGTGCAACCGGCCGAACCGTCTTGACGCCGGATGGGCTGGCCGCTATCGAGATAAAACTCGCGACAATCTGGGCCAGCGGTCGTCACGATTCCAATGCCATTGGAGTCCGGATTGCGAATCCAAACGGGTTTTCCGTACAGACTTTTTCCGGCATGGTGTTCCCCCTGAGGAGCTCGGTCGACTGTCATGATTCCAACTTCCGAAGCGCCATACAGGGTCATAAACGAAACGTCCGTGAGCTTGCGCCGCGTCAGGGCAATGCGGGCTTTCGAGAGATAGCCGGCGGTGGTAAGAAACGTAAAGTTATCGTAGCTGTCCGGTTTCAATCCGGCGCATGCCGCGCTCAAGAGATTCGGGACCGTGACGATGACGGTTTTTCTCTTGTGAACCTTGGGTGCGAGAGTGGTCCAATCATCGGGTCGGAAGAGCACAAGTTCGCGTGCAGCGAACCAAGCTGGAAGTATCGCCATCATGAACGTGGCGGAATACTCCATCGGCAGACAGGTGGCAATCACTGCGGAGTCCTCCGGCGCAGCGCTAAAGAGCTCCTGGTCATAGAGCGTCGCCGTCATGGCGAGAGTGTCTCCGTAACCCATCGGGATTTTTGGATTGGCGCTGCTTCCGGACGTCAACGTTCCGTAGTAAGGGCGGCCTCGCTGACGTTCGTCCGGTAGTTTGGGACCTAGTGCGAGTGCTTCCGCCACCGAATTCAGCGGTGACTTCAGCATGGCGAGGTTCGCCCAAATAAAGCTCGCGCCTGGCGTCAGCGCGACGGCCATCATTGCAACGATGCTTTTCGGACCTAAGTTGGCGTCAACAACATAGAGTTCGTGCGATTGCAACGAAAGCGCAAGCCGCTTGGCTTGCTCCAAAAGGTCGAGCCAGGAGATCTTCGTCCCGTAGAAATCGATACCGCGATTTCTTACTGCATCTAGATTGAATCGCCAGGAAGGCCATCCGGTGAAAATTTGTGAAGCCATGCTAGCCATTCCCCTATCGTATCGTTCTTGGCTGCTTCCATTCGATCGATACGGATGCCATGGGCGGCCAACTTGGATCGGACTACAACGATTTCAAGTGAATCAAGAATACGATGTTGATCCGTTGTTTGTAAAACCTCGCATAGTTCCTCTTCCAACAACTTAATATTCAGCGGCAAGGTTTGCGTCATGTCGGTCATGATTTCCATTACTTTGCGTCTATCCATTCCCCGAACCGGTAGCACCGCGCGAGTTCCAACTTATTCAGGTGTCCGGAGCCGGCAGTTGCACTATCACGCGGACTGAAAATAATACTTTTCCAACTCGAAGACAATGATGCGCGGAATCCGATACTCGGTGATTTTTATTTCGCGACTCCCATCGTTGGCGAATTAGTTTTGCGAAACCGGAAATCGTTTGCGTCAGCGCGCTTCGACGTATGGACAGAATCGACAATGTCCGGTTAGAGTTGAGCTCCGCTTGGCGTTCCGGCTTTCGCTCGCGACTGAACGGCAATCCGCGTCTTTATCTTCGCGCAAGTTCAAGTTGCTTATGAATAGGTTGGACGCATCTCTGCCGAATTCGGGATTTTGCCTCTTGCTAAGGATGCGGTAGTTGAACGGAGTGGCATTGACGAATCGGCGCAACGAAGCTACTGCATTATTCGGAAGGAAGGCATGGAACGAACAGAGGTTGAACAAGGCGGGCAACGCAGTGTTGGCGGCACGGCTCCAGCCGAAAGAGGCGCCAGTCGGCGCTTGTATGTGTTTATCAAAACGATCCGACCGGAAGATATCGCCGCCTATTTGAATGGCTTGGCGCAATTCGACGGTCGAGAAGGGCGGGCGTTCTCAAAGCATTTGCCGCACGCCGTTCGGGAAGTCGTCGTATCCGTGTTCAATGCGCCAGCGCCGAACCATCCCGATGATCGAGCGTCGTGGCTTAATGTGGCCGGTTTCTGTAATTTGATTAACGAGCTCAACTCTCCTGAGCTTTGGCACCATCTTTTAGCGAATTCATCCGACGATATAAGGAAGTCCGTTTTGCAGGAGACTCGAACGCAAAACCTCGCTCAAGCATCCCATCTATTGTCGATAATCAATGAGAGTTTCATGTCGTTCTCGCTCATTGTCGGCTTGCTGAGTGCGGCATCTGGAAAAGGAGTGGTTGCATCGGTCTTGGACTCGCCGCAGCCCCCGTTACCCAATTTGTGGAAAGACAGGCTGCGAAATGTGGCGGCGGAAATCAGCAATCGCTATGCAGCGGCAGCGAACGGTCCGAAGGAACTTCTGACGAGAATGCGGCAGCTTATCCCGGGGTCAAACCGAGCGGACCAAGATGGCGGTGCATTGTTTGATTTGCTCGTAACGCATGAGCTCTTCGAGAACGAACGCAACAATCACAAATGCCCGGCGGTTGCACTGACCTACTTGATTCTCTCGGCATACGGAGATCTCCTGGCAAATGCGACTTATCAGATGAGGTTTGAGAAGGCTGTCTGCCTATGAAGCTTGCTTGGCAATTGCTTGATCGGAGCCGCGCCTGACACATCGTGTGGCCGGTCGTGAGTGTGTACGGATCAATAGGTATCAACCAGTAGGCATCAATCTGGCGGATGTCGGATCGGATGGCGATGACAGTTCGTACAAGAGACGTTTCAATGAAACTTTACTCAACCATGTTTTCGACGGACTGCAGGAAAGTGGGCGCCGTGCTGGTTCATACAGGATGCGAGAACGTCGAAGTCGTAGACATGGACAAGCCGAACAGGCATAGAAGCTCCGAATATCTGGCCATAAACCCCATGGGCTCAGTGCCTTCTCTAGTCGACCACGATCTCGTGCTCTGGGGCTCAAATTCAATTTGCTGTCATTTGGCCGCCACGTCTGGAAGTTCGCTATGGCCGAACGATACGGCCCTGCGCAGCGACATTTTGCGCTGGATGTTTTGGGAGTCGACCTTTTGGTCTGAACCCCTGTTTCGGGCGGTTCGACAAAGTCAAATGTCAGCGGATGTTGATCCAAAGATTAAGGATTCGATTGAGAGCAGAGTTGTCCGTAGCGCGTCGGTTCTCGATGCTCATTTGAGCAAGCGCGAGTATCTCGTTGGGAATGAACTGACCTTAGCCGACTTCGTGGTAGGTGTTTGGTCGTCAGAGTTTGAGTTCCTTGAATCGTCCCTGCCGAAATTCAATTTTTTGCGCGACTGGGGTCGTCGAATGCTCAGCTTGCCTGCGCTCTCAGATCCTTTTCGGATGGCAAGGACCGATACCCGCCTTGAGACGTTCGCAGGCATGTATGACGGCGATCCCAAGTGGGAAGTCGAAGGTCCTCAGCCCGAGGTCGTTAGGCTTCTGGAGTCCGGAAGAATTAAAGGGCGCGTACTCGACGTTGGATGCGGGTCTGGCGAAAATGCGATTTATTTGGCTTCGAAGGGCTTCAGCGTTTGTGGTTTGGACTTCGTGCCGAAGGCAATTGAAAAAGCCCGCCGGAAATCGCAGGAGGGCGACGCTTCGGTCGAATTTATCGTGGCGGACGCCCTTGAGCCCGTCGCGATCGGCACATTCGATACTGTCCTCGACGTCGGTCTATTTCATTCTCTTTCCGACTCGCAACAAATTCGTTACGTATCGAATTTACGCCGGCTGCTCCATGCAGGCGGCGTTATGCATTTAATGGCATTTAGCGATGCGGAGTATCGGTCGGGGGGTCCCCGTCGAACGGGCAAGAGCGACATCGAGCGAATATTTTCCACTGGTTGGACCATTCGCTCCGTTCAAGAAGGGCGCTTGAGTTTACCTATGTTTTCGGGAGGCGCTAAAGCGTGGATCGCCGAGATCGAAGCGGCGTGAGGCGCTCGACGATCGTCGGGTGTAATTGTTCGAGACGTGCGGTGGGAAATCGCTTAGTCTACGAAACATCGATCGCAAAGATTCAACGCATGCAATGAACGACACAGTAAACGACACAGAGAGCGTATCCAAGCCGATATCGTCGGTTGACTCATTGGAGCGAGTCGATCACCTGCTTCATCCATTGGCGGTTCAAGTCTCCAATTTGCTGACGCGGTCAGGGCGAATCGCCACGCGTCAGATCATCATCGACGATGAGCAGAATATTCTTCAGTTCCGCGGCACGGGCGCTGAAGTGCAACGGGTCTTCCTCTCGGAGGACCACGGCCTATCCCCCGCAGAAGTACGCCAATTTGCCGGCGATGCGCCAAGCTCTGTTTTGGCCCGACGTACGAGCAAGAAGATCTTCGGCAATGAACGGCTTTCCAGAGTGTTTGCAATTGCCCAGATGCCGGAAGCGAACTCACTGAAGGCGCTACCGCGAGTTTCCGGCGACATACTCGTTCTTGATAACTTGAAGATTGCGGGGAATATCGGCGCAATTATCAGGACTGGATTTGCGTTCAAGGCCGGCGCAATAGTGCTGCTAGATTACGATCCCGTCGATCTGTACGACCGTCGCACCATTCGCGCGAGTCGCGGTTATATCTTTCACCTTCCAATCGTGTGCTGCAGCACGTCCGAGTTGGTCGACTTCTTGAAGAGCGAGAGTATTTGTCTTGTCGCTACGTCCGCGAGCGGTTCGCGGTCGGTCGAAGACATTGCGATTGATCCAAGGCAGTACTGGATTGCGTTGGGGGCCGAAAAGGAAGGTTGCGCACCGGCGCTTAAAGCATGCGCGCTCGAAGAAGTGCGCATCCCTATGCAGTCAGAGGCGGAGTCCCTTAATGTGTCAGTTGCCGCCAGCATCCTGCTATACGTTAGGAGTAGAAGATTGTTCGCGCAGGAGAAGTGAGGCTAAGCGCGGCTAGTCATTGGGTCCGAAGTATGTATGACGAAAGTATGGGTCGCCATGCGTCGCGCCGTGGCGGAATGACTCAACACAGGACGAGGCGTCATTCGCTCCGCGTGCGGTACTTGTTTGAGCATAAAGATCCTGTACACCGGTCGTGACGTCTTTCGCATACGTTCATGCGTAAGGTTTCGCCGCGGTGTCTGCATGCAGCGACTTTCACTGGCGTACACCGAGATAAGGTGCTCGGATCGTCGTCGGCGTTCTTCGCAAATCTTTTCGCGTTGAATGCAACCGTCTCTGTGTCGATCGTGCGAGGTCGCATGCATTTCGCATGAACGGAATTCCGCTCGTGAGAACGAGCAGTCACATCACTTTGATTGAAAGTTCCAGCGCTGAATAAGATTTTTTTTATCGCGCTAGCGATTGTGTTCGGACGAATTCACTCGTCGCTTGATGGTTGACCCGATCCGTGAACGCATTTATATTCCGTTCGCGTTGAAGCTGTGACAAGTCGCAGCGATTTTTCGGTTGCAGGCTACAGCGGAAATTTTTTCCGCTAAATGGAAAGGGAGGCTTAGTATGAGTGCAACTATTTCGGCCGAAGCTGTGGGCCGGTCTCAGGAAGTGAGTGGCGATACGATGCTCGCGTACGCTATTCAGGAACTCCAGGAATCGCTTGTCGAAGGATGGCATCGCGTAAAGAACAGTCCCGATTTCAACGTTTACTCCGAAGCGTTTCAATTTTTCAAGAAGGCCGGATTGTACGAAGGACTTTTTCGGCCTCAAATCCCGAACCCCGTCTACGACAATGCAGCGAAGGACGTGGGAAGGGAGTTTCTAGGAAAGTCATTGAGCCTAGGGATTGCCTACAAGGAATTGTTTCCGGGTGATTTCACGCAATCGACGGAAGCGACCGTTGGCGATCGTGAGTATCGCTATTTCTTTCTTTCGGCTCACAAGGACGGTCATCCGATTGGAAAGCTCAAGCTGACATTCGAACACCGTCACGAGTATTTCGATTTTACTCGTGCGCCACTTTTGGAAATTATCGAATAAAGACGTCCTGGGAGTGGCTAACGGAAACGGAGTGGATGTTGTGAGGAACACGGCGTTTGGCGTTCGAGGGAGCGAACAGCCTATCGGAATGGACCAACAAGAAAGCCCGTCGAAATTGCCTCGCGCACCTTTCTATGCCAGGGCGCTTGGGATGTGGGTCGTCTCGCGCCATGAGGATGTCGTCAGCGTTCTCAAAGACAAGAATGCGTTCTTGCCCAGTGCGAACATTGCCGAGATGTTTCAGAAGTTGCAGATTTGCGACGAAGCGGTCGCGATTATGGACGAGGTCGTACCGCTTCACACTCCGAGGCTAGCAACCTCGCACGGTGCCGTGCATGCGCGGCTCAGGGGCGTGGTGCAGCGCCGTTTTGCAATCGAGCGCATTCGCGCTTACGAGCCGGCGGTTGTAAAGATCGCGACGGATCTGCTCGACGGCTTCGTCGAAATGGAAACGGTGGATCTTGTCGAGAGGTATTGCCGTCCTATTTCCGTGCGGTCGGTTTTGGGCTATTTGGGAATTCCTTCTGCCCACACCGAGGAGGTCGCGCAGCTTGCCAATCAAGTCACTCGCTTATTCGTGGGGCGTCTAGATAGGCAGGAGCAAATTTCCTCGGCAAAGTCATTCCGGAAGTTGAAGGATTTTTTTGTCGCGTTCTTACGGGAAAAGCACATGACGCTTGGGGACGACGTGGCGTCCGATCTAGCCGACGCCATCGCCCAGAACCAGGTGACGACCGTTGAAGGCGCTCAACTCATGTTCGACATCCTTTCTGCCGGTTTGGATACGACGCTGAAGGCGATGAGTTGGACTCTCTTCCACGTCCTGGGCAATAAGGGACTTTGGGAAACGTTGGCGAACGGAGATGCCGGGACGATCAAAGGATTTGCCGAGGAAGGCTTGCGGATAAACCTCGCGCAGATGGGATTGGTGCGTGTGGCGACATCGGATTTACACGTCGGCGACGCTCTCATCAAGAAAGGGGAGGCGGTGTATGTGTTGCATATTTACGGAAATAGGGATCCGGGGGCGTTTTCAAAACCGTCGACTTTCGAGGCCAATCGATCCACGGATGCGAGATCGCTGACCTTTGGTCATGGAATACATTTCTGTCTGGGTGCGCAACTTGCGCGCACCGAGATCGAAGTCGCTCTTAGGGAGTTGAGTCGACGATACCCCGCATTGTCCATCGACGGCCGTTCAGACGCCGTGTCTATCGTCGATAGCGGGATGTTGAATTCCGTTCAGAAACTGACGGTGCTCTTGCGTTAATTGCGGCCGTTAATTTCGACGTTAACGGATTTCGAAAATGCCGATGATCGAATTGGCGCTTCTTGGAGTGTGCGAAGGTATGGCGCAAAGAAGAAGGTTTCTCGAGGATTTTAAGTTCAAAGCCGTGCGAGAGGTGTTACGCGGCGCCCCGCCGCAACAGGTCGCAGGCGAGTTGCAAGTGCACGAAAACGTGTTGCGACGCTGGGTTTGCTCCTACCGAAAGCATGGGATGTACGCATTCCCCGGAAACGGTCGCAGAATCGGAGAGGAAATCGAGATCGTTCGGTTGAAGCGCGAAATCAAGAGATTGAACGCGGAGCGTGAAATTCTAAACGAAGGACGCTTTCTGCTGGATATGGATGTCGAGGCGAGATATGCATTCGTCGTCAAACATCGGAAGACCTGGCCGATTAAATGGATGTGCGAAGCGCTGGCGATATCGCGCACCGGTTTCTATGAATGGCGCGATCGCACGGCGCAAGGAGACTCGAGCGTAGGCCGCGTGAAGGTGGAGTCCTCACGATCGTTGTCGCAACTGGGCTGGGTGTGCTATCACGTGTACTACGATGATGAGTCGCTGCTCTCCGAGTGCGCTCACAAATTACTCGGACAACCGGAGGTGAAATCCAAGTGCGCCGGGTTCTTCTTTCTTAGGCACTGGAAGAACGGTCCGCACTTTCGACTGCGTTTCAAATTCGCCGTGAAAGAGCAGGCGGATGCCTGTAAGTTGATCGAGGCGGAGCTGAACGCACACCTGTCCAGAAAGCCCAGTCTGTCAAATTACAAGCCGGCGATTTATGCGCAAGCAGTGCAGCAGTTCGCGGTGCGCGAACACGAGGTACAGGCGCTTGACCAGATGGTTGCCAACAATACCGTAAGGCGCGAGCCCTATGTTCCGGAATATGAGAAGTACGGCGGATCGATCGGCGTGCAGCTGGCGGAGTCCATATTTTCCGTTAGCAGCAAGATAGTCTGTGAGCTCCTATCGCGAACCAGGAGCGTGCCTTCGCAGAAGCTCGGTAATTCGTTCACGATGATGAATGTCGCCGTCAACGCTTTCGGCATCGCGGGGGACGATGCACGCCAGTTCTTTGCCAATTACTTTCGCTATTGGAATACGATGTTTACATCGCGCAGCCACTTGCAGAGCTGGGCCCAGCTCTTCTCGGAAAAACGAGAAAGCCTGCTGGTTACGGCACAATCCGCATCGATCACGAGCGTCGACTCCGATCCGCTTATCCACCATTGGGATGCGGTATTGCACGATACCGCCGGGGAGATCGATCGATGCAAGAGCGATATTTACCCGCACATAAAGCTGCAGCGTATGCCGAATGACTGGAATCCGAAGCAATATTTGCTGATGAACTACATTCACACGCACAACAATAGGTACGGGATAAAAATTCACGAGGAAGCTCTCTTGGGTTATCTCTGCATGCGGACCTCCGAAGCGCTTATGGAGGCATGAGATGGAAACTTCGCGAGGTGGCGCCTCATTGAGCACGCCAATCGTCTTTCTGCACGGCTTTCTTGGCACCTCATTCGCACACTTTGGCTATGTCTTGCAAGGTTGGCAGCGCGGTCATCAACTTGTGCCGCTGGATCTCCCTGGTCACGGCAAATGCACCGACGATGGCGCCGAAAATTATTTTTCGCACTGTCTTTCCTATGTGCGCAACATAGTCGAGCGCTTCGCGCCCGTCAGGTTGATCGGGGCGTCGTATTTCGGCGGGACGATTGCCGCAAGGCTCGCTCTGCAGTGCCCGAACGTAGTGGATAGCCTGATCTTGTCTGGGTTCACCTACGATGTGCCCGAATCTGCCTTCCTCTCATGGGCAAATGGATTCGCCGCATTGGCGGATCGCAGTCCGCAACTTGTCGAGCAATACGAGAAGCTGCATGGTTCGCGATGGAAGAACACCCTTTCGTTGCTACGAAACGACTGCAACCGATCGTACCGGGAAACCGCCCTGATAACGTTGGAGATGTTGAAGGAGCTGCGCATGCGCACGGCGCTAGTGAATGGAGACTACAAGCAGAATGAACGCGAGGCAGCATCTCGGATTGATAGGCAAGCGCCTACTCTTTCCGGCTTCGTCATTCGCGGTGCCGGCCACATCGTTTCGCACGATCAGCCGGTTGCATTCCGGGAAGTCGCGGAGAGATTTTGGGCGGCAAGCGAAGAGTCATCGGGTCCCGCCGATGCATGCGATTCCGAAAATGCGCCGCTCGCTTTGCAATGATGTCCAACGTGTCTCTTTGCCATGACTGAGGGCTTGCATCTTGGCGAGAGGATGCTGCGCGTGCATGTCGACGTCGAGTGCTTGCCTGTCGACGGCGGGGTGGCGATCAAGAATACCCGCGGCCACTTCATTGTGAAGGGGGCAGGAAGCTACGAGTTATGCCGCGTTCTACTGGAACGCCTTTCCGGCGAAGAAAATTTCACGGATGTACTGGCGACTTTCGGCGAGGAAAAGAGAGCGACAATTGCGAGAGTCGTCGATCGGCTTTGGCGGCACCGCTTCGTGAGCGAAGCTTCGAAAGTCGATGTAAGCCCGTTTTCCACCGACCTCGATGGCTGCCGGTTATTTCTTGAGCAGTACTGTGACGACGCGGCGTACCGTTCGGAGACCGTCGCGACGACGAGGCTCGATTGTTTCGGCGCTTCAGCCCGATTGCTTCGGGTGCTGAGCGCGCTGATCAACGTGGGGTTCACCAGGTTCGACGTAAATCTGGATGCGACCTCTGATGCACGGGAATTCATCAATATCGTGCAGAGGGAACCGCCGTTTCGGGCAACCCACTTGCAGATCGAGTTGGTGAATGCACCAGATGTGGCGACGTCGTTAAAACGGCGGCCGGGAAGCGTCAATTCAGAGTGTCTGAAAGCGGTCATTGGGGCTGAGGGCAGCGGGAACGTAAAGCTGATCGAGTACGAACGGTTCTTTGTGCTGCTTGAGAACGACTATGAGGAACCGGAGCGTTTCGCGTATGAGCATATCGATAAAGCGGAGCGCTGCGTTTCTGCGGAAGTCATTGCGGTGAATCTGCTGGCTGCACGTCTGCTCTGCCGAGTGGCTGGTGTGCCCCTGTATTCAGCCATGCCGGTTTCCACGATAAATAAGAAGACGTTGGTTGTGGAGCACTATAAAGAACATTTGCCATTCGACCGCGTTGCAGTCGACACTCTCGTTTCGATTGATGCAGCCACGGACGGCGGGATCGCGTTAAGGAGGGACATCCCGGCCGCATCGGATCAGGGTTCGGAGCTCGATGCGCTCGAAGCGATCAACAATGCTATACCGTTCTTGGTCAATCCGGTCTATGGCCCACTTGTCGATCTTTCCGAGCACGGTGCTCGGCAGTTTCCGCTGGCCGTGAGTAGTTGCCGTTTCTTCCGCCGCACCGGATCGGCGCTCATTGAGGTTCCCCTCAGATGCTCGGGCGTGTCGGCACGGGAATGTCGCAATCAAACGGTGCTCTTCGGTATCGAGGAAGTTTGTTCTGATAGCGTGCGGCAGAGTGATGTCCTAGATCGCCGGAATTTCGATACATCTGGAGCTATCGTCGGCGCGGGCTGGTCTTGCTTCGAGGCGCTATTCCGGGCGACGCGAAAGTTCCTTAGTTCCGAAGTGGGCATCGCGACGGAGCGTTCCGTGCACTGGTCTCGCGATTCGGACGTCAAGGCATTCGAGTCGCAGAGTAATTTGCGATCCTTCTTGCTCAAAGCCTATGTCGATGCGACGGGTTCGCATCCGACCATTGAGTATGCTGATGCCGGTTCCTACGTGTGTGCGCGGTATGTGCCGGCCAATGCAGCGGAGGGAGCGCTTATCGATATCGGCCTTAGCCGCGAACACGCGTGCCTCAACCTGCTCTGTGCGCTGGTTGCCCGTGCAACTGCTCCCGGCGATGCCCCGGGTCTGAACAGGTTCGCCATGGTGTGGTCGTCGATCGACGAATCTGCGGCGCTTCGATTCTGCGAATCCACTGTGCGCAGATTTCGGGTATTCCGATTACAGCCGGCGTGCGCCGTTCTTCCGCAAGTGAAGAGCGCTTTGCACATCGTCGCGCTTCTGAAGCTATCGGCGTGAGCTTGAATACTTCATTTATTGCTTGCGATACCTTCGGCAAGCAGTTCCTTGATGTTCTCGCTGCGGCTGTTCCTCTTGAACCCGCTGAGAAATGCGAGCTCAATCGCCGCACTATAATCGCTGGAACGATTGCCGCCGTTCGAAATTCGTTGAGTGGAGTCGATACGCGAACAGCGAGCGTGTTGCCCGTCATCCTTGGTCGAGACACTATATATATAGGCGCTTTCGGCGGTTCTGATTGCAGCTCAGGGTGCGCCCACTGCCTGACGGAACGCATTGTGCGCGGCGCGTCACAAGAAGATCTGGCCCTGATGGAAACGGAGCCGTCGAAAGTCCCGCAAATTGGCAAATACATTTTTTCGCCACATATACTTCCGACCGCGGCGTCGATAGTATTTGATGCCTTGAGCGGCGCGGTCCCGACGGATCGTGTGATGCTCGTCAAGATCCATCTGGGTCAAGTTAGACGCGAACATCTATTGCCCCAGCCGGAATGTCGCTACTGTCACGGGAGTCTTTCGGCTCACGACGTTGATGGAGCGCATGGCGCTTCTAGCTATTCGCCCACCAGAACCCGTTCTCTCGACGAGATTTCTCCGTTCATTCACGAGCGTTGCTACGGTCCGAGCGTAGGGGTAGTCGGCGAGCTTCTTTACGATCTCCAAATGCCCTTTGCCTCGAGCGTGGCTTACCTGAAAATTCGGAAGCGGCAGAGCGAGCCGTCCCTCGGTCGATCGCTCAACTTCGACCGAAGTCGAACCATTGCATTGCTAGAGGCGCTTGAGCGCCTGTCCGGGTTCGACGGTCATTTAGGGATTCCCGTCATAAATGCCGCCTACCGCGACTTGCCGAGCGTCGGTTTGGATCCGCGCTCGCTCACGCTTCATTCGGACGAGCAGTACGAAACGCGTGATTTTCCTTTTGCGCGTTTCCATGAAGACCGGTCATTGCCTTGGGTGGCTGGCGAAAACCTTACGACGAAGAAACCTGTGTGGGTACCCCAGTGCATGGCTTTCTACGGAGCAAGCTTGTTCAAAGACAAGAGTGCCATCGCTTTCGAGTCGTCAAACGGATGTTCCGTTGGTTTCACCAAGGAGGAGGCTGCGCTGCATGGCGTGCTTGAGCTCGTGGAGCGCGATTCTTTTCTCGTGACCTGGTACAGGAAGCTGCAGATTCCAAGGATCACTGAAGTCATGCGGCAAGATCGGGAGTTCAGCCTGGTATGCGAACGAGTCCAGTTGTTCACCGGCGCCACTATCGAATTTTACGATTCGACACGCGAGCATGGGATTCCGAGCGTCATCGCCGTTGCCAGTAGCGACCGCGATGGCGAACCCGCCCGCGCCCTAGCGGCGGGCAGTGGGCTGTCGCTGTCGGACGCATCGCGTTCGGCTGTTTTCGAACTCGGCGGTCACTACCTGCGATTGAAGCATATGCTGAGTCAGAGCGACGTTCGCCGACGAGCCTACGCTATGTTGGCCGATTCGCGAGCAGTCACGCTGATGGAAGACCACGGCATCGTGAATGCCCTTCCGGAAGCCCGAGCGCGCTTCGCATTTCTGGATCACGCCGTAAACCGGGGGCCGCTGCAGGAAGCGCCTTGGGATCTTCGGCAGCAGTCCCCTAAAGATACTTTGCATGCGATGTTGGAAAGGCTGGCCGGCGCTGGGTTCGAAGTCGTCATCGTGGACCAGACGCCGAACACGTTGCGCGCACTGGGGCTTCACTGCGTCAAAGTGCTGATCCCTCATTTCGTGCCGATCACGTTCGGCCATCGGTTTGCTCGACTGGAGTCGAAGCGGTTGCGTTCCGATGACGGCAGGATTCCTTCTCTGGACGATGTCCTCGTGCATCCGTTTCCATAGATCCGACGATCTTCGGATGCGCAATGGTTACATATATATAGTGTGGAGCGCGGCGACTGTTCTTGATCAAGGCGAGGTACAAGCAAGACGGTTCGTGCTCGCAAAGCGAGAGCTACGCATCTAAGCTGTCTAAGTGGCTGTCTAAGTGCTTGAAACTAAGGTAATCTCCGCACGCAGATCGGGCGTCGTCGGATGTTTTTGTACGTCCGTAGACTAGCGCAGATAAGCTTCGGTCGCGTAGCGGCGCATCATGCGGTGCGCTGTTGAAGTACGCGCCGTTTTTGCTAATTGCTCCTTTCATTACTTTAATCCATGCTCGGTGATCGTCGCTCCGATCGTAGTACAGAGGCAGAACGACGCGATCAAGTTGGTCATATAGCGTATCGGCATCGCCGCCCTCCCGGCCGCTTACATTGGCGATTCCCCAGCCGGTAATGCCGTCGATGCAGCCTTCGATCCACCAGCCGTCCAATACGGAGAGGCTGGGTACACCATTGAGCGCGGCCTTCATGCCGCTCGTGCCGGAGGCTTCTAGTGGCGGCAACGGTGTATTCAACCATACGTCAGATCCGGCCACCAACAATTGCGCAAGCGCCATGTCGTAGTCAGGCAGGTAGGCGATCGCGATTTCCCCGGCAAGCGACTTGGCATAGCTGTGTAGTTCTTCGATTAGCCGTTTTCCCTCTACGTCATGCGGATGCGCCTTGCCCGCGAGGACAATTTGCAGCGGACGATTTTTTGCGATCGCTCGGAGTCTCGCCAGGTCGGAGAACAAAAGATCCGGGCGTTTATATGCGGTCATGCGCCGCGCAAATCCGAGAATGGGCGTTTCGGCTTGCAGCACGATGTTTGTCAACATCCGGACGCTTTCGATAAGCGCTTTTTTCGCTTGCGCGTGAGCATCCCATATCGACGCATCCGGAATGCAGCAATCTCCGCGCGCCAGAAGTTCAGGCTCGTGACACCAGCCCGGGAGGTAGTGATCGTAGAGTCTGCGAAACCCCGCCGATACCCATGTAAAGGGATGCACGCCGTTTGTAACGGCGTGTACTTGATAACCGGGAAACATTTTCCTGGACACTTCGGCATGACTTTTGGCGACGCCATTGACGTATTCGCTTAAGTTCAAGCCAAGACGAGTCATGTTAAGACTGTCTTCTCCGGCTAAGTGCTTAAGCGTGGTTAGGTCGATGATGCTTTCATTGTCGCCTGAGTTATTGAAGATGTGTCGCACAAGGTCATAGGAGAAACGATCGTGGCCGGCGTCGACTGGCGTGTGCGTCGTGAAGCGGCAGAGTTCACGCACTCGCGGCAGATCGTAGGGCGACTCGCCCGCTTGCAAGTCTTTGCGCGGGTAACGATAGCGTTGTAACAATTCGATGCCAAGCAGCGCCGAATGACCTTCATTCATATGATATTGGCGGATCTCGAATCCCAACGCTTGCAGTAGTCGCATGCCGCCGATGCCGAGCACCATTTCCTGCTTAAGGCGCGTGGTGTCGTCGCCGCCGTATAAATGATGGGTGATCGTTCGATCGTCCGCTTGATTTTCTGGCAGATCGGTATCGAGCAATAACACCGGCTGCCGGCCGCCCACATTTCCTTCGAGAACGTAGAGCCACGCGCCGATCCAAACTGCGCGGCCTTCCATGCGTACCGCGATTTTGGCATCGAGCAATTGCGCCCATCGCGAGGGTTCCCAGTGCATGGCCTGTTCGACTTGCCGACCAGAGGTGTACAAGAGCTGACGAAAATAACCGGCCCGACTGACGAGGCTCACCGCAACCAGCGGCAGCGACAAGTCGGCGGCGGAACGCACCGTGTCACCCGCGAGAATACCGAGGCCACCGGCATACGTCGGTATCTCGTTGCGCAGCGCTATCTCCATGGAGAAATACGCGATACGCGGTTCGTGAATGAAATCGTCAAGCATGGCTGATGGTGTTAATGGCTAGGTGGGCGATCGCAACAACCAATGGAATTCGTTGCATCTAGAATAGTACTGTGTGTTGGTGTTTTTACGTGCCAGCGCTGGAATTTCGTGCGTCATCAGGATACGCGAGCGAGGCGCTCGATTCGCTGTTCGTTAGTAATTACACCGACAATGTGGCAGAGGAGGAGTGGTGATGTAGTCGATCACATCGTCCGCCGTGATGATGCCTGTAAGTGCGCCCCGGTTTGCGGGCCATGTTTTCATCAAGCACGACAAGAAGCCCAACGTGATGCGTATGCATCAGACCGCAGCCATGACGATATCCGCGGCGGCATCCACAACGACGACATGACGTTCGCCGCATTGGACAACCTTCATGACAGTCTCCCGGATTGGATCGTCATCGTTTCCGATAACGTGATGGGCAAAGTCGGTTGAACCGAATTCCCGACTATGTCGGTTTCGGCGGCGAGCCAATCGTCGAGTTCGTGTCCTGGCTCGAAGCCGCGCTTCTCAGCCCGGAAGTAAGCTGCTGTTTCGATCATCGAACGTATCGCCACGGCGTGTTCAATTGAACTTTTAAGCAATGAATCGCGACCGGCGCTCGCCAACGGATCGGAAACCGTGTCGGCTAACTTTGCTTTCCCGTGGATTCCTTGCTTTTCACGAGTGCGCGTCTTTGTATTCATCGACCTCTCCGCAATTGCCCTAGCGATCTTTACCAAGTGACAGTGTTCACGTTTTCGTAAGGTGACGGTATGCGAGGAATCGCGTAGCTGCTACGGGTTCCCTGCCGATCAATGCGCACTGGACCTGCGTCAGTGCGGCAGCGAGTCCGGACCTGCGCCGGACTCGCTGCTCAAAGTTTGAACGAAGATGTTCAATACTTCGATGCCCGGTTAATAGTTACTCCGCCATCGCCGGCGATTCTTTCTGCTCTTTCGGGATCTCGGTCATGGTCGCTTCGGTGAGCAAGAGCGTGCTGGCCACTGACACGGCGTTTTCAAGCGCAATGCGAACGACCTTGGTTGGATCGATGATCCCGGCTTCGAAGAGATCCACATAGGAGCTTCGCGCCGCATCGAAGCCGACATTGCCCGTTGCTTCGAGCATGCGATTGACGACCACCCCACCGTCCACCGACGAGTTGATCGCGATTTGCCGTGCAGGCGCTTCGAGGGCGCGTCTAAGAATTTGAATGCCCGTCTTTTCATCGCCTGCGGTTGTCGCTTCGAGCGAGGAAAGCGCCGGCACGCATTTCAGCAAAGCCATGCCGCCGCCGGCGACGATGCCTTCGGCGACCGCCGCCTTCGTCGCGCTGATCGCATCGTCCAGCGCGTCTTTTCGCGATTTCATTTCCGACTCCGATGGAGCACCTACGCGGATCACCGCCACGCCGCCCGCGAGTTTTGCCAGGCGTTCGCGCAACTTTTCCTTGTCGTAGTCGCTGGTCGCCTTTTCGATCTCCCGCCGAATTTGCGCCATGCGGGCATCGATTTTCGGGCGCTCACCACCGCCGCCAATCAGGGTGGTGTTGTCCTTGTCGATGACAATACGCTTGGCACGACCCAGTCGCTCAACTTGAACGTCTTCCAGTTTGAGACCGAGTTCCTCGGAAATCAGTTCGCCACCCGTCAGCACTGCCATATCTTCGAGGAGTGCCTTACGTCGGTCGCCAAAGCCGGGGGCCTTCACGGCTGCGCTCTTCAAAACTCCTCGTACTCGATTCACTATCAGTGTCGCCAGAGCTTCGCCTTCAATATCTTCGGCAACGATGAGAACCGGCCGGCTGGTTTTAGCGATCTGCTCAAGCAGGGCGATCAGATCCTTCATGATGTTGATCTTGCGATCGGTCAACAAAATGAGTGCGTCTTCGAGCACGCACTCCATCTTCTCGCCATCCGTGACGAAGTAGGGTGACAGGTAGCCACGATCGAACTGCATGCCCTCGACCACTTCCAGCGCCGTTTCGGTGGTCTTGGATTCTTCGACAGTGATGACGCCTTCGTTACCGACCTTTTCCATTGCTTCGGCCACCAGCTCACCGATGGTATCGTCGTTGTGAGCCGAGATCGTGGCCACTTGGGCCTTTTCCTTTCGGCTTGCTACAGGCCGGGATAATTGTTTGAGGGCTTCGACGGCAGTTTTCACGCCGCGATCCAATCCGCGCTTGATGTCGATGGCGCTGGCGCCGGCCGTCACGTTGCGCACGCCGTCGGCGAAAATGGCGTGGGCTAAAATCGTGGAAGTGCTCGTGCCGTCGCCGACCAATTCGCCCGTTTTTTCCGCCGCTTGACGCAGCATGCGCGCGCCCAGGTTTTCTTCCGGATCCTCTAGATCGATTTCTTTCGCGATAGTCACGCCATCGTTGCACACGAGCGGTGCGCCCCATGACTTTTGAATCAGCACGGATTTCGACCGCGGACCGAGCGTGATTCGCACGGCATCCGCAAGTTTTGCCGCTCCTCGTAATATCTTTTCGCGAGCGTCGGACTGAAACGACATCTGTTTATGCGCCATGGGAGTCAAGCCTTAGTTAAGGGTGTGGCGATTGTGTGCCCATCGCTTGTCAAAGAAATTAAGGGAAAGGCGAATGCGACTCGTGCTCACCCGCAAGAGCAAAGGAGTGCAGTCGAAATATCCGAACCTTGTCACGTGGAATTCCCGATGAGGGAACGCCAGGAAGAAAGAATAATGAAGTCCCCATAAAAAAGATCGCTACCATGCAAACACCTATCCGCCTGACGTTCCGTCACATCGATCATTCAGCTGCCCTCGAAAAGCGTGCGCACGAGTTGCTGGCGCGAATCGAACGTTTTCACCGCGCTATCGTCGACTGCCATGTCGTGGTCGAGGGGCCTTCGGCCCACCATGCAAAAGGAGCGCCTTTCACGGTAACCGTAGATTTGTCGCTACCCGGTTCCACCGTGCATGTGAACAGTGCGAAATCGCTGCGTCCTTCTCACGAGGATCCGTATGTCGCGCTACGTGATGCGTTTGACATAGCGAAACGACAACTGCGAGATCTCACGCGGACGGAATGACTTCGCATACGAAATATAAATGTTGGCGCTTCGTTGCTTGCTTATTGCTTGGTGCGCATGCCATTGCGAGTGCAGCGGGAGAAAGTCACGAATCAGCCAAATTGATCTTGGATCAATTGCCGAGCGTCGCGGTCCACCTGCAACGCGAGGAAGCCGGCACGGTTGCGCGAATTTATGCAGAGTCCGGCTATGCTTTTTATTGGGTTGAGGGCGGGCAGCCGACTTCGCAAGCCCGAGTTTTAGTCGAGGCGCTTAAAAATGCGGGCGACTACGGCCTTCGTCCCTCCGACTATGAGGAGTTGGTCCGTTCGGCCGAGAGCTTGGGGTTGAAACTGCGCTGGAAAGACACGAGCGCGCAGGCGTATTTTGATCTAACGTTGACGGCGGCTGCGATTCGATTCGTATCGCATTTGCATTCGGGACGCATCACTTCGCGATCCGCGGGATTTGAACTTCCAGATCGATCGGAATTCAATGTTCCGCTCGCGGTGCGAAGTCTGTCGAGATCGAACGACCTAATTACAACGTTGGCGAATTATGAACCTCGCAGCGCCATGTTCCATCGATTGAAGGATGCATTGCGTCTTTATCGCACGCTCGCCCGCGATGCTGAATTGAGCAATCTATCGCGCTTGCCAAAACTCACATTGGAGGTGGGTGATCGCTATGAGGATGCCGCAAGGCTTCGCCGTCTGCTGGCTGCATTTGGGGATGGAACGTTCGGGAAGGATGTGTCCGACTTGTACGATTCCGAACTTGCCACTGCCATAGCCAAGTTTCAACAACGACACGGTTTGCAAGTGGATGGCCGTATCGGTGCGAAGACTTTCGCCGCCCTCACCATGCCGCTTGACCGCCGCGTTCGCCAAATCGAACTCGCGCTTGAGCGATGGCGATGGCTGCCGGAGCTTCATCCGCCGCTCGTCGTGATCAATATCCCCGAATTTATGCTCTTTGCTCTGCCTTATGCAGATAACGCGGCGACGCAGATTCCGCTTGAGATTCCGGTGGTTGTCGGCCGCAGCGGCTCGCGTACGCCGATATTCATGAGCGCGATCGAAGCCGTGGTGTTCAACCCGTATTGGAACGTACCGCGGGGAATTCTGACTCGAGAACTGCTGCCGCACATTCGCCGCGATGCCGACTATCTGGAGCGGTATCAGATGGAAATCGTGAGAGGCGCAGGCGATGATGCAGTTGTGGTGCCGTTGAACAGCGAGAATCTCGAAGCGTTGACGAACGGAAAGTTGCGCGTACGCCAACGACCCGGCCCACTCAATGCATTAGGGCAAATCAAGTTCATCCTGCCGAATCGCTACAACGTGTATCTGCACGGCTCGCCGGAAACACAGTTATTCAGCGAGCAGCAACGGAGTTTTAGTCACGGTTGTGTGCGAGTCAGCGATCCGGCGGCATTGGCCGAATACGCGCTTCGCCAAACGGAGGAATGGAATCTTGAGCGAGTTGTAGCGGCGATGTGCGGCCTTGAAACCATTACTGTGCGGCTGCACAACAAAATACCCATTCTCCTTTTTTATAGTACCGCCGTGGCAACAGCGACACGGGGTGTGTTGTTTTTTGAGGATATATACGGACACGATCATCAATTAGAAACACTCCTGGGTTTGGACTCTTTGCGTTAGACATTGCCGCAATACATATATCTTGCGATGCGCCATTCGAACCCGTGAGCCTGGGTATCCGTATAGAGGGAGATAAGAAGGAGAGAGTCTACGTCGCTCATTTTAGCGGCTCGACTGGGATATCTTAACAATTAAAGTGCTTAACAATGGGAACGTCGGTGTAGGATAAGTCCGGCATTTTTTCAGCTGCCTTAGGCTCGGGGACATGTATGGAAATTCCAGTCATGGATCTTTCCACGAACTTCTATCACGACCTTCTTGAGTTCGCACCCGATGCGCTGATCGTAGTGGACGCGAAGGGGACGATTGTTTATGCGAACGCCCACGCGCATACCTTGTTCGGCTACGAAGCCGGCACGATGAAGGGTTTCCCCATCGAAGCGTTGATCCCGGCGCAGTCTCGCGCTAAGCATGTAGCGTATCGCAATGCCTACATTGCCGATCCGCGTACGCGCGAAATGGGCAATCGCAGCATGCCGTTGCTCGGACAGCGTCGCGACGGAACGAGTTTTCGAGCCGAGATTCGACTCGCCCCTATCCGGACACCTGCCGGTCTTGTGTCCGCGGCAGCAGTTCGCGACGCTACCGAGAGCGAGCGGATTGTTACGATGATGGCGGCCGCGAAGGAGACGGCGGATGAAGCCAATGCAACGAAGGGGCGATTCTTGGCGGCCGCGAGCCACGATTTGCGGCAGCCTCTGCAAACGCTGCGGCTATTGAACGGCACGCTCAAGCGGTTAACCCAAGAGCCGACAGTACTTGAAGTTCTTGAACAAGAGGAACGGGCGCTTATCACGATGTCCGACCTCCTAAATGCGCTATTGAATGTCTCAAAGCTCGAATCGGGCACGGTGCAACCGGCCATTTCCGAAGTGTCGCTCGATTCAATCTTCGAGGATATGAAGCAGCAATTTTTCAGCCCGGCAAAACTCAAGAACTTGGACTTGCAGGTCGCTTCTCCAGCCATCGCCGTTCATACCGACTCTACATTGCTACGTGAAATGATTCAGAATTTGCTTGCCAATGCGATTCGCTACACCGATAGAGGACGAGTGACGTTGCAGTGCCATCGCGAGCAAGGCCGCACATGGGTCGAGGTTGAAGATACCGGCGTTGGGATGGCCGAATCGACCAAGGACAAGATATTCGATGATTTCTTTCAAGCCGCCGCGCACGGGTCCACGCACCGCGGCGGCGTGGGCCTTGGGCTTGGGATCGTGCGCCGACTCGCGCGCATGCTGGATCTACCGCTGCAAGTGGAATCCAAGCTCGACGTTGGTACGCGCTTCAGAATCGAGATTACGAACGTTGTGAGCGCAAACGCTCCCCAGACATTGGTAACGTCAAAAGACGTTCCCTCGCTTGCCAAGCGCGGCCGCCGCATATTGTTGGTTGAGGATGAAGAAGCGATGCGCATGGCGTTGAAAACGTATTTACGGTTGGACGATCACGAGGTTCATCTCGCCGGATCGCTTGGGGAATTGGATCGGTTGCTTGTACCCATGACAACGCCGCCGGATATCGTGATTAGCGACTATCGGTTGGGCAAACGTGATCGAGGGAGCGATGCGATCGAGCGCATCCGCGCGAAGTTTGGGAGCCGCGTTCCCGCGATCGTGTTGACCGGAGATACCTCGCTCATTCCAGCTTACCTGGGTGAGCAACCAATGACACGAATGCTGAACAAGCCGGTCGATGTACAACTTTTAACGGCAACCATGGAAGAGCTATTTGCCTCTTAAAGAGCTGACCCCCGCCGTAGTCGGCGGGGCGCTTAAGTGTTAGTAAGACAGTTGTAGGCGGGTATTGCACCTCGCGTTAGCCGTTGTACGAGGTTCACGCTCACTTCACTTCGACTTGTACCGGCTTGGTCTTTGCCGATTCGGTCTTCGGAACGTGTACGCGTAGCACGCCATCCTTGCTTTCGGCACGAATCGCTTTGGTATCGACATTGTCTGGTAGAGAAAACGTGCGCGAGAACGTACCGTAGTAGCTTTCGATACGAATTTCGTTTTCGTCCTTGTGCTCCTTTTCACGCTTGCGCTCGCCGCTGATGGTAATCACACCGTCGGCGACCGAGACCTTGATGTCTTCCCTTTTTACGTCCGGCAATTCGGCCTTGATAAGGAATTCCTTATCGGTTTCGGTGACATTCGCCACCGGACTCCACTCGAGGCCTTCGCCGCCGTTGCGGCGCACCGCGCGTGAAAACAAGGGCGAATACTGACGAAATATATCTTCCATTTCACGAAAGGGTTCCCAACGGGTAATGTTCATGACTGGTCTCCTAACTGATGTGTACATGGCGTTTCGCTGTTGGCACTGATGCTGTCGAGCGCAGTGAGTGTTGATCGTTTGCATTCCGCGTTCCATGCGGAGAATCGCGTAACACTTACGGGAAAGCTCCGCACGTTGGAGATGGCGGGGCGTTTGCAGTTTTCCGAATACGTCCACGAGGAATCCCGGATGTCGCGCTATTTTCGCCCGTGGAAAATTTCGTCGCCTCAAGTGAAGGCAAACGGGAGAGCGACATGCATACGGGAACCATCTGCGATATCGACCCGCAAAGGGGATTCGGTCTAATCGACGCCGACGATGGTCACATTGTTTGCTTCAATAGAGATAACGTACAGCCGAAAATCGCCGATCTACAGGTTGGCATGCGTGTCGCGTTCGTCGCCGATCGCTATTTGGAAAACGGGCGCATTACCGCGGTGAGCCTTTGGTCCGCCTGCTACGGTGAGAATTGAAGCTCGCGGAATAGTGATTCGGCTGCGTCCGTGCCAAAAACGCAACGAATATGACCTTCAGATTGGGAAGGGAATTTCAATGAACTAATAGCGGATTGGTCGGGCCGCTATCCTGAGAGACCTGTGTGTGAATCATCATCCGATTCCCGCGACTGTTTGCGGGTAATAATTGGAATTATTGACTTAAACAATCCGCCAATACTCTCTTAAAGAAAGCCGGCCTCTCTCGTCGGCTATCCAAAAAACTCGCTCAGGTAATGTCGGATGAATCCCCACGGCCGAAGCATTCGGCCGTGGGGGTATGAATGCGCCTACGAGAACTAAGTTCT
>CAZQYC010000016.1:0-32860 GCA_964597495.1 uncultured Steroidobacteraceae bacterium
CGCACCTGAAACCGCTCCTGCGTTTCTGGCATGACCTACATCCATGTAGGCCTCAAGCCGGTGTCCATCCGTCTTGATTCGGATGGATTCCGACCTTAGGCCTCCAAGGACGGAGGTCATGCTGGCAGGTGAATGCTCCTGCAACACCTGCATTCACTACATCCCTGTAGGTCAGAAATGCAGGAGCAATTTCCAGTACGTCGGAATGACGATACGTAAATGAATCAGAATTCCCGAGCATGCGTTTAGTAGATCGATAGAAAACGAAGCGCCGATGTTTGCTTGGGTTTCCCGTCTTCCTCCTTCGGAGTGGGTATGTTCACCGTCGACAACTCGATGTGCGTGTGAGTTTCCGTCGGATTGGCCGCAGGGGTTCCATCGTCCGTAGGCAATAACCTTTCAAGCATGGCGTCATAAGCGGCACGTTTGTTCTCGCGGTGCGGCTTCGGACCGACGTTCAGCGCGATTCCCGCAGCGATGAATTGATGATAGGCGGCTCTCGCCTTGGCCCTATCCGGGTCGAATATCGAGAGCGCGCGATCGGTCGTCAGTAGTGCATTGGATCGAAAGCCAAGGTAGGCGCGGTGCGAAGACCATGCATATTCCTCCGGCGACGTGACTTTGTTGGCGATCACCGGATTGAGATGAATATTGCGTAAGACGCCGAGGAAGTCGTCATCGGTTTCGACACGCTGCGCCGTGTACGGCCGCTCGAACAAATGACCGGCCGATTTTAGGTTCTTGTGCAGCGAATAGCGAAGCGCGACACGCCGCAGCGCTTCGACGAGGACGCGCTCGTCGATCTCGATTAACGCGCGCAGTTGCGTAGGCATTAAGCAATAGGCGTGCAGTTTCATGTCGAATCGCTGCAGGGTGTCGATGGCGATTCCGTTTAGCGCTCGACGATCCTTGGCGGAAACCGCCAAAGGCTCCCGGCAATTCGTTCGATAGACGATGTGAAAGAAGCTATCGCGAGCGGCGGTACGGAATAAAGAGTGTCTTAGCAGACGAGGGGGCATGATGCGTCCTTGTGCAATGCGGCGGTGTCGTCCTGCACTCTATCTGCGGCGGAAGATGCACTGAAGGCTAATAAACTGCGTAAATGTGGAGATTACGGCGGATCGGCATCTCTATTCCGCTGCTTTCCGAAGATGATGCGCTAACTGCGTTTGACGGTGTCGATCCAGTACTTCAGCAAGTGATCGCTATCGAATTGCCTTCCGCACAACCCCACATGGCCATCGGGACGAAGCAGATAAAACGACGGGATCGGAATTTCTGCGCGCTTTAATTCCCTGTCGTTCCAGGGGCACACAGGGACAGTGTGGATAGCCAGCAAGTCGTTTCGGTGCGGCGATTCGAAGTCCGGCAAGTTCTGCCCAAAGAAGAGCAAATTGAATTGCGTGTCGTTAAGGGATTCAAATAGATCCGTTAGCTCGTCGCTCGATTGCAGCTTCAGTTTGAGCCAAGGAAAACGATCGCCGGCTTGCGGGGCCTTGTGCGGGAGATCGTGGACGTTTTTCGAGAGCGAACTACGTCGATAGTGAATTCCGATCTGCGATACCGTACGAAACGCCAGACGCTGTATTCGAGGGCGCCTCAGCGCGAAGGCGGCGATCCGTGCGAGAACCTTAGTGCGCAACAGGCCGGCGAGCCAGGTGTCGGACACCACTAGACGAAATGCGCGATCGGTCGTGCTCAGCAGTCGCTTGGCAATCGGCAGGCGTTCTTCTTCGTACGAATCCAATAACGACGCATCGGCTTTTCCTTGAGCGACCAACGCAAGTTTCCAGCCCAGGTTGTACGCATCTTGCAATCCCGTATTCATGCCTTGAGCGCCGACAGGACTATGAATGTGTGCGGCATCGCCCAGCACAAAGCATCGTCCGGCGCGAAAACGCGAAGCGGCGCGGTGGTGGATTCGGTACGTCGAGAACCAACTGCACGACGTGAACGACAAGCCCGCGCCCGCTTCGCAGCGTATTGAAGGGGCGACATCGTTGAAACCGACGTCCTTCTTGCCGTGCAAAGTGGCGGGCAGAATTCCGACGACGCGCCAGTGATTTTTGCCGCGCATCGGAAAAAAAAGATGGAATCCGTCCTTCCACAAGTACACATTGACTTCGTCCGCAACCATACGGCCCGTTACCTCCGTGTCGGCCACGAAAAACACATGTTCGTAGGGCGCGCCGGGGAAGGTGATTCCGTTCAATTCGCGAACGGCGCTGTGCGCGCCATCGCAACCTGCAACCCATTTGGCTGCGACGGTGCGCTGCGTGCCGTCGGCTTGCTTGAGCGTTGCGACAACATGATCGGGGTGCGTTTCCACGCCGATCAGCTCCGTATTCCACTGCACCGACAAATCCCGGTCGCGTAGTTTCTCGCCCAGGAGTTTTTCGTTGTCGTCCTGGCCGAGAATCAAGATATAGGGATAGGGCGTGTTGCTTTGTCCCGCTTCGCCGAGAGGGACGCGTGCAGTATGTTTGCCGCCCGCCCATATATTTGCGCCCGTGCCTTGCTTGCCGAACTGGAGGGCGCGCTCGACGATGCCGAGCTTTTGGTAAATCTCAAGCGTGCGAGCTTGTACGCCGAGCGCTCTCGTTTGCAACGACGGCCCCGCGTGCCGGTCGATGATCGTCACCCGTACGCCGCGTCGTCCCAGTTGATTGGCGAGCATGAGGCCGGTGGGGCCGGCCCCGACAATGAGAACGTCAACTTGCAACAGGGTCTCCAGCGCAACAGAACGAAGTGGAACTAAGCGACCGGTGGCTGCCCAGCATTGATCGAAGCATTGGTCGTTGCAACGCCATCCTCCGCCACGATCGGGCACGGCCCGATCATATTTCGATTCTTACGATGGCGAAACCGTTGGTACGGCGAGAAAGTGAGTGAAGACCAAGATTCTGTTGGCGGCTGTGTTCGCTATCGCTTTGGGTGCGATCTATTGGCATTTCAATCATGGTATCGCCGTCATCGTTAGAAACGTGGGATCCGAGCCAATTCGATCCGTCGTGGTACAGGCAACCGGCTTTTCGGGCACGCTCGGACGCATCGACGCCGGTCAAAGCAAAACGGTCATCGTTTCCGCCAGCGGCCGGTCGCATCTGGAATTGGAACACGCCGATGGGTCGCGGCTGGTCGTCCGTTGCCACTTCGAGCATGGCGATAGCGGTAGCATTCATGTCGACGTGTCGGCCAAGCAGATCCTCCGCAAGGAATGCAATGTTCGCGCAGGTGTGTTGTAGAGACGTCGTAGCGTTACGGCGCTATCGAGAAATCCAACATAACGGGCTTAGTCGCCGGTAAGGGATTCTCGCATTGTCTTGCTGGGACGCCGATTTCTATGATTATGGCGTTGACTTTGCGGAAGGCGTCTCGTATTCGCAGCGTTTTGGCTGTGAGGGTTCGGCTACTATTTCCGAGTAGTCGCGGCGGTTAAGAACGATGGAGATCGATCATGAAGAAACTATGGCTGACTTCGGTGATGGGCGCTTTGTCCATCTGGTCGACCTCGACCTTCGCTGCCCAAAATTGCGACGAACTCAAAGCTCAGATCGAGGCCAAAATTAAAGCGGTGGGTGTGCCTGTCTACAAACTTACGGTGGTCGGTGCCGATGAAACCGCGGCCGGAAAAGTGGTTGGAACCTGCGACGGCGGTAAGAAAAAAATCGTCTATTGGCGCGGCACGAACCAATAATTTTTTGAAAAAGCCGCACGATGTTTTCTAAGGAAGGCCTGATTCATTCTTTTATCGTCATTCCGACGTACTGGAAATTGCTCCTGCATTTCTGACCTACAGGGATGTAGTGAATGCAGGTGTTGCAGGAGCATTCACCTGCCAGCATGACCTTCGTCCCTGAAGGCCTAAGGTCGGAATCCATCCGAATCAAGAAGATGGACACCGGCCTGAGGCCTACATGGATGTAGGTCATGCCAGAAACGCAGGAGCAGTTTCAGGTGCGCCGGTGTGACGAATTAGTCGGGGCCTCCCTAATGCTTGGTGCGAAGCCGCGTGCACAGCGAATTCAGCGCTTCACCGAGTTCGTCGATCGTGTTGGGTTTGAGAATGATGTGATTTACCTGGAGATCGTTCGCTTTGACCTGGTCTTCGTCCCGGATGTAGCCGGATGTAATGATGACGGGAACGTTCTCGCGAACGGAGCGCACGGCGCGGACCAATTCGAACCCGCTCATTCCCGGCATCGATAAATCGGTCACCACCACGTCGAAGGCGTCAGGCGTTTGCGCGAACAGCCACTGGGCCTGAGTGGGGTCGTCGGTGCACGTTACTCGATAGCCGAATTTTTCGAGAACGCGTCGGATGAGAAAGTTGATCGCCTCATCGTCGTCGACATACAAGATGTGTTCGCCGTGTAACGTCATCGCGCGCTCGACTGTCTTTGGTGGTGCCTATTCAAGCAGGATGCGCATTTGCATGGCAAGATCCGGCCTTTCACGCTTGAGCGACGCGCCATTGCCGGTAACTATCGCCGTCAATTCGTCCAATGCCTTATCGAAGCGTTCGTTGATGACGACGTAGTCGAATTCGTTCCAATGCGTCATGTCGCTGACGGAGTCGCGCAATCGGCGTGCGATGACTTCGTCGCTGTCGGTCCCGCGGCCGCGCAAGCGCTTCTCGAGTTCCTGGCGGGACGGCGGCAAAATGAAAATGGTCTGACATTCCGGCATGGCTTTGCGTATCTGCTGCGCGCCTTGCCAATCGATCTCCAGGATGACGTGGTCGCCGTCGTTCAAGATGGCGTCGACTTGCGATTTTGCCGTGCCGTAGTAGTTGTCGAACACTTTGGCGTGTTCGAGAAACTCGCCGGCGGCAACCATTCTCTCGAAGATTGCATGATCCACGAAAAAATAATCGCGGCCGTGCTGCTCCGTAGGTCTTTGCTTACGTGTCGTGTAGGAAATCGAGAATCTCAAATTCGATTGGCGTTCCAGAAGCGCGCGCACGAGCGACGTCTTGCCCGCTCCCGACGGCGCAGCAACGACAAACAATTTTCCTCGTTCGTTCTTCATTCGGCTGCCGAGAGGCTGGTTGCTATTCGATATTCTGGATCTGTTCCCGCATCTGCTCGATGAGCACCTTCAAGTCGACGGCGGCACGCGTGGTTTCGACGTCCTGCGACTTCGACGAGAGGGTGTTGGCTTCGCGGTTCAATTCCTGCATGAGAAAATCGAGCCGGCGGCCGGCCGGTTCTTTGGAATCGATGATGGAGGCGATTTCCGTGAGATGGCTGTCGAGGCGATCGAGTTCCTCGTCGACGTCCATCTTATGGGCGTACATCACGAGTTCCTGCTCAAGGCGGTCGGTATCCGGTGCTATGCCCATGGCCGCGATGCGTTCGGTGAGCCGTGCGCGAATGCGCAGCGCAATTTCGGGAAGGCGCTGGCGAACCGCCTTTGACACGCCTAGCATGGCTTCGCAACGCTGTTTGATGAGTTCTCGAATGCGCGCGCCTTCGCGGCTTCGCATGTCGTTCAAGTCAGCGAGGGCTTGATGGGTGAGTTCCATGGCAGCCCCGAGGATGGGCGCTACATCCCGTTCCGTTTCCCGTATCGTGCCGGGCCAGCGCAAGATGTCCATCGCGCTGGGCGGCGTTACGGTGCCCAGCGATCGTTCGACTTCGCGAAGCTTGCCGATGAGGTGTGCGACGATTTCTTGGTTGAGCTCCACGGCGGGTGCGTTGCCGGCCGCGGTCTTCAAATACAAACTGGCATCCACTTTGCCACGACGGAGTGCATTGTTAATTGTTTGACGTAAGTCGCTATCCAGCGTCTTGAGTTCGTCGGGCAATCGCAGCGACACTTCTAAGTAACGATGATTAACGGTGCGTAGTTCGCACGTGAGGGTGCCCCACGGTCCCGGACGCTCGCGCCGGGCAAAGCCTGTCATGCTGCGGATCATGTGTCGTCTATGTCGCTATAGAGGCCGCGCACCTATGTTGTGCGCAGCTGGGATGATATAAAGCCCAATAATGCGCTGCAGTTTACAGGCACTGTGAATAGGATGTCGCTGTGCCTGTCAAAGAAGCGAGCCACTATATAGCCCTCGAGCCCTCGGAGCCTCCGATTGCGTACTGAACATGCGGACTTAAGTCTGGTCGGCGACCGTGACGACAATCAAGATCGCGTTACGGTGGCGATCGGCGAGCATGCTGCGTTCCTTGCCGTGATCGACGGCATGGGCGGACATTCCGACGGCAGCCGCGCGGCCGAGACGGCAATGAAGAGTCTGCTCGAGTCATTCTGGGCGAATTCATTGCCGCTCTTCGATCCTCTGGGTTTCCTGCACATGTCATTGAGCAAGGCTCACGACGATGTGGTGCGCATGGGCAGCGCGCTCTCGGTCGATTCGCGGCCGCGGGCGACCACGGCGGTCTGTTTAATTCAAGATGGCGCCGCCTATTGGGCGCACATCGGCGATAGCCGTATCTATCACATTCGAAATGCCAATCAGTTTGAGCGTACCCGCGACCATAGCCACGTCGAATTGCTCCTGCGCGACGGCAAAATCACCGAAGACGAAATTCAAGGGCACCCAATGCGCAATTTCGTCGAATGCTGTTTGGGCGGCGATCCGGCGATCCCGGAAATGACCATATCCGGACGCAGGCTGCTTGCGCCCGGCGATATCGTGCTGCTGTGCACCGACGGTATTTGGGCGAATCTTCGCGACGTCGATATCGCCGGCTTCTATGCAACGCAGGCGAGTGGACCTGCGGAAGGAGCGAATTTGCGCGCCGCCTTGGAGCAATTGGGGCAGAAGGCCGTGCAAGCCTCCTCGCCTTACAGCGATAACTCGACCGCAGCCGTACTGCGCTGGCTGGGTCCATGAGCGCATCGACACGAACTGTCGGTCGGCCCAGCGGACGGGCGGCCGATCAACTACGCGACGTTCGTTTTACGCGCAAGTTCACGCGGCATGCTGAAGGTTCGGTATTGGTGGAGTTCGGCGATACGCGAGTCTTGTGCACGGCGAGCGTCGAAGAATCGCTGCCTCCTTTCTTGCGCGGCAAGGGGCAAGGTTGGGTCACCGCCGAATACGGCATGCTGCCGCGCGCTACGCATTCGAGATCGGTGCGCGAGGCGGCAAAGGGTCAGCAATCCGGTCGCACGCAAGAAATTCAGCGGTTGATTGGGCGAGCGCTGCGAGCAGTCGTCGACTTAAAAGCACTGGGTGAGCGGACCATCACTATCGACTGTGATGTGTTGCAAGCCGACGGTGGGACGCGCACGGCGGCCATCACGGGAGCGTATCTCGCTCTATTCGACGCGGTGGAGGTGTTGATCAATCGGCGCGTTTTGAAAGGCAATCCAATTCACGCGCAAGTGGCCGCCGTCTCGGTCGGCATCTATAACGGCGTGCCGGTATTGGATTTGGACTATGCGGAGGATTCCGCCGCCGAGACCGATATGAACGTCGTCATGAATAATGGTGGCGCCTTCGTGGAAGTGCAGGGAACCGCGGAAGGTCACGCTTTTCGTCGCCATGAATTGGATGAGCTGTTGAATCTGGCCGCGAGCGGCATTGGCCGGCTCATCTCGTTGCAATCGACAGCGCTCGAAGAAGGTTGATCGTGTGCTGCACTCCGTTGTGTTGGCGAGCGGCAACCGAGGCAAGCTGGCCGAGTTAAGCCAGATCCTTGCGCCGTACCGTGTGTCGGTCCGCCCGCTCTCGCAATTCACGCACGAATCGGCCGAAGAGACCGGATCGACTTTTCAGGCCAATGCACTTTTAAAAGCGCGATTTGCCGCTCGGGTCGCGCAACTACCTGCCATCGCCGATGACTCCGGTCTCGAGGTGGATGCGTTGGATGGCGCACCCGGTGTGTATTCGGCGCGGTATTCGGGTCAAAACGCAACCGATGCGGCGAATAACCAAAAGCTGCTTAGGGCCCTTGAAGGGGTGGGCGACAGCCAGCGCACCGCGCGTTTTCGCTGTGTGCTCGCCTATCTTGAAACGGCCGATGCCGATCCCCTTTTTGCTGAAGGCGTTTGGGAAGGTCGCATTGCGATGAGGGAATGCGGGACCGGTGGCTTCGGGTACGATCCTTTGTTCGTTCCAGTGGGATTCACGGTCACTGCGGCAGCGATCCTCCCTGAGGAAAAGAATCGAATAAGTCATCGCGCACAAGCGCTCCGTGACTTGGCGGCGCGACTATTTGCGAGGGTTTCTGTGCGATGAGCCGGCTCGCAGTCCCTCCTTTGTCGATCTACGCGCATATGCCGTGGTGCGTGCGCAAGTGTCCGTATTGCGACTTCAATTCGCACGTTGCGCCGGACAGCATTCCGCAACAACGCTACGTCGATTTTTTGTTGGACGATTTGCGCCACGATTTACCCGCCGTGGAAGGTCGCGAGGTTCAATCGATTTTTTTCGGAGGAGGCACTCCGAGCCTTTTTGCGCCGGAAGCCATTCGTCGATTTATCGACGGCGCTAGGGAGCTATTGCCCGTTGCAAAAGAGGTAGAGATTACCTTGGAAGCCAATCCCGGCACGATCGAGAGGGGGCGATTCGCCGGCTATCGAGCTGCAGGCGTCACGCGCATTTCGCTGGGTGCGCAAAGCTTCGACAATCATCAATTAAAAGTTCTAGGACGGATACATGATTGTAGTCATATCATTGATTCAGTAAGGGAACTGAAGCAAGCGGGGTTCGAAAACTTTAATCTGGATTTAATGTATGGATTGCCAGATCAGACGCTGCAACAAGCGCTAGTCGATCTCTCCACCGCCATCGAGTTAGCCCCAACGCACTTATCCCATTACCAACTGGCTTTGGAGCCCGGAACGGTTTTCTATCACCGTCCCCCGCCTTTGCCGGATGATGACTCGATTTGGGAAATGCAGATTGTTTGTCAGTCGCGACTGAAGGCGGCTGGGTTTCGGCAGTACGAAGTCTCTGGCTACGCGCAGGAAGGCTTTCGCTGTTGGCACAACCTCAATTACTGGCAGTTCGGTGATTATCTCGGTCTGGGTGCCGGAGCTCATGGAAAGTTAACCGACTTAACCCGTGGGGAGTGCGGGCAAATTATTCGAACCGAGCGCATCAAGCAGCCGCGCGAGTATCTCGCTCAGCAAAATACGGCACTGCGCCTTGTTCGTCATTCGCAAGTTCCCGCCGATGAATTGCCTTTTGAATTCATGCTCAATGCGCTGCGCCTCAACGATGGGTTTACGCGCGAACTTTTCGAATTGCGCACCGGGGAAGGATTTGAGGTTAACGAACGGGCGATGGGAGTTGCCGTAACCAAAGGGCTCTTGGTCGAATACAGCCGGAGTGCTTGGCGTCCTACTGAGCTTGGACGGAGATTTCTAAACGATTTGCAGTCGTTGTTCTTGGTCGGTGATTCGACGTCATCCGGTCCTGCGAAATCGAAAATAACTTTGTGAGCTAACTCACAAAAAAATCTTGCACGGGCAGGTATTTGCGTGTTTTTGCGCCCGGTTATGCACATCTACGGCGAACGCCGTATTCCAGAAATGACTTGATGACTTTTCTGCAGGGGGTATGTGAGATCGAGTTCTTAAGTGATTGAAAGTTAATGGCTAAACACCGTGTATAAAAATTGAGCAATTTGACAATCTCACGATGACATCGCGGTCCGCGGAGCATTCGCACTCCGACATCCACAGAGTTATCCACAAATTTTGTGGATAACCGTTCGGCCAGGGGGCCAAGGTAGTAATTTGATCCTGTGCGACCCGCGGGATTTATATTCAGTGTCTTGATCTGACTCGACGACGATGTATTGCGACCAGAGTTCCGCGCGGCTACACTGCGCGCCCATTTTTCGAGGGACGCTCTGCGTCAACTGCCATGAAAGCCGGCATTCATCCCGACTACAAAGAAATCAACGTTACCTGCAGTTGCGGTAATGCTTTTAAGACGCGTTCGACCCTGGGCACGGACTTGCAAATCGAAGTATGTTCGAATTGCCATCCGTTCTATACCGGGAAGCAAAAGATCCTCGATACGGGTGGCCGTGTCGACAAATTCCGCAAACGCTACGCCCGTTGAGGGTAAAGGCGGATCGGTGGAGTCTTTCCAGTTTGAGCAAAGAGGCGCCGAAAGCGCCTCTTTTTTTATCGGGTGAATCAAGAGATAAATAAAGCCTAGAAGAGGGTGCCCAAAGGCGTGTAAGAAGCGCATCGGCGCTTGATTCGCAAGCAAGAGCGTGTAACCCTGCCGCACTTTTCAAATTCTAAGACCGATAGGACTTTTCGAGATGACCGCGAAGACGTTTGAACTCACCCATGCAGAGTCGGGCAAGAAATCCACCGTTCAATTGAAGAGCGGCACACTGGGACCCGACGTATTGCCGATCGCGAGCCTTGCTAAGGACCACAATCTATTCACATTCGACCCGGGATTCATGTCCACGGCCGCCTGTGAAAGTAAAATTACCTTTATCGACGGTGACGCAGGGATCCTATTGCATCGCGGCTATCCCATCGAGCAGTTGGCGGAAAAGAGCAACTTTCTCGAAGTGGCTTACCTATTGATCAATGGCGAACTCCCTAGCGCACAGCAGCTTGGCGAGTTCACCCAGGCCATTCAATATCACACGATGATTAACGAATCGCTGTTGCGATTCTTCAACGGCTTCCATTACAACGCACACCCGATGGCGATGTTGTCGGGCGTGGTCAGTTCGATGGCCGCGTTCTATCACGACTCCATGGATATCTATAATCCGCGGCATCGCGAGATTTTTGCGCATCGCGTGATTGCCAAAATTCCGACCATCGCGGCCGCCGCTTATAAGCATTCGCTCGGGCAGCCGTTCGTCTATCCGCGCAACGATCACGACTACTGCGCCAATCTGTTGCAGATGTTCTTTTCCGTTCCCTGCGAGAACTATTCAATCGATCCTGTCGCTGCGCAGGCGCTCGATTTGTTATTCATTCTGCACGCCGATCACGAGCAGAATGCGAGCACTTCGACCGTGCGGCTCGCCGGCAGCACCGAAACCAACCCCTATGCGGCGATTTCCGCCGGCATTTCGGCGCTCTGGGGGCCGGCTCACGGCGGTGCGAACGAAGCCGTCCTCGCGATGCTTGAGGAAATCGGCACGGTGGAAAATATTCCGAAGTTTGTCGCCAAAGCCAAGGATAAAAGTGATTCCTTCCGTTTGATGGGGTTCGGCCACCGGGTATACAAGAATCATGATCCGCGTGCGACGATCATTCGAGCGATGTGTCACAAGGTTTTGGCGAAGCTCGGTAAGTCGGACAATCCGCTGTTCGAGTTGGCATTGCGGCTCGAAGAACTGGCTCTGAAAGACGAATATTTCGTGGAGCGCAAACTGTATCCGAACGTCGATTTCTACTCGGGCATTATCTATAGCGCGATCGGCATTCCGCGTTCGATGTTTACGGTGATGTTCGCAATCGCGCGCACTGTCGGTTGGGTTGCCCATTGGCAGGAAATGATTTCCGACCCGAGCATGAAGATCGGCCGCCCGCGCCAGTTGTACACAGGTTCGCCGCGTCGCGAATACAGCGAAATCGGGAAACGCGGATAACGATAGACGTTAGCCGCCTGTTGGAAGGTTTTGTTTTCAACGAGGCAGCCAATCGGATCAAGGATGATCCGACAAATCCAATTTCCTGGATCAACGGTTTTCTAACAAATCTTCCACGTCGCTAAGCGCGCCGCGTCGCATGGGCTTCCCGTCGACTGGGCTCGCAGGGGATTGCCGAATCCCATCGATGGGAAATACCACGGCATCAATGGGTTGTCTGCCGGCGATGAAACGGAATGCCGGGTAAGAAATGACGCGCGTCGGTTCATACCGCAGGCGTCGTTCGGCTACATCGTACGGAATGCCGTTTTCCATGAGGCGCATCGACACGCTCTCCGGTTGATCGGCAAACAGATGTAAATTGATTTCCGAATGTTCGGATGCGGTGCCGGTAAGCACGGGGCCGACAAGCCGCGGTTGAAATTCTTTAAGAAGCTGCATCGCTTGCAGTGCGACACGCCTGAGTTTCGCGAGCGCGTCTTGATGATTGCCGGCCCCGAACAATCGATGGTGCTCGGCGAGCGCCGCTTCTATCTCGGTATTTTTTGGCAATACGGAGGCGTCACCAACGCCGAACCTTTCCGCTGCTTTGCGCTTGGCCAGCAAGTAGTCGTCGATTCCTTGTTCCGACATGATGCGCGCGGCTTCCAGCGCGAGCGTGCGTCGAAGTTCGTCGGCGCGAGAATGGTTATGGCGTGTCATGCTTCGATCTTTCTCGAATTGAGCTTCGATTAGAACAACGGATCTTCGGATTTCTCCTTGTCTGAATTGCTTTCAGACGAGTCTGAGGGGCTGCTTTCGGGCAAGTGATCGGGGAGGAAGTATTCGAACATAGTATCAGTATCGCCGGCACGCGCGGCTTTGCCGGTGGCGCGTGCAATACGCATCGTGACGATTCCCGGAGGCTGAGGCAAGCGATGGTTCGGCCGTCCGGCTAGGGCTTCGCTCATGAATTTTATCCAAATTGGCTGCGCTGCCTTGCCGCCTTCTTCGCCGCGTCCTAACGAGCGCTCTTGATCGAATCCGATCCATGCCGCGCCCACCAGATCTGCATTGAAGCCGCAAAACCAAGCGTCACGCCACTCTTGTGTAGTGCCGGTCTTGCCGGCGAGATCGTGTCGATTGAGCGACTTCGCTCGCCATCCTGTTCCTCGTGTAACGACATCGCTCATCATATCCGTCATCACATAAACGTTCTCGGACGAGATTGCTTGCGTCGTTTCGTCGATTTTGTCGCCGGCCGTGACGTTGGGTAAGTCGCAGTCGCGACAGACGAATTTTGGGTTCGACATGAACACAAGCTTTCCGGTCGGATCTTCGATCCGCTCCAAGAAATAAGGTTCGACGCGATATCCGCCGTTCGCAAAGACAGAATAGGCCGATGCCATGGTCAACGGTGAGACTTGCGTGGTGCCCAAAGCCAAACTCAGGTTTTCCGGTACTTCCTCTCGAGTAAACCCGAAGCGCATCATATGCTGAGTTGCGCGCGCGGTGCCCACCGCTTCCATGACGCGAAGCGCGACGGGGTTGCGCGAACGCACCAGTGCCTCCCGCAAACGGATCGGGCCCAGGAAGTCTTTACTGGAATTTTGCGGGCGCCACTCGCCTTCGAGCCATGAATCGCTGGCGATATACGGAGCGTCATTGACGATCGTAGCGGGCGTAAATCCGTTTTCAAGTGCGGCTGAATAAAGAAAGGGTTTGAATGAGGAGCCGGGTTGTCGCTTTGCCTGCACGGCACGATTGAAATTGCTGGTGTTGTAGTCGAATCCTCCAACGAGTGCCGTAATTGCTCCGTCGTGCGGATCGACCGCGACGAAGGCTCCTTGTGCCTGAGGAACTTGCATTAGGCGCCATGCGCCGCTCGTATCTTGCGCCGCATAAATCACATCGTTGATAGCAACGACATCGCTTAGGTGTTCAACCTGTTTGCCGACGTTACCGTCGGCAAGAATCGGCCGAGCCCACTTCATGGTCGTTAAATTCAGCTGAATTCGCCCATGATCTCGAGTAAATGCAGTGGCGTTCTCGCCATTGATCGCAAGAACCACGGCCGCTTCCAGCCCTCCGCGCTCCGGATAGTCGTCTAATGCTTGGGTCAGGTCGTTATCCGAAGCGGTTGCCGGGATTTGCAGGCGTGCAACCGGACCGCGATAACCGTGCCTTTGGTCGTATTCGATCAATCCGTTTCGTACCGCCACGGTCGCGGCGAGCTGTTGGCGGCTGTCGATCGTAGTGACAACGCGGTATCCATCGGTATAAACGTTCGCTCCAATGCGCGCCAACAAATCGACGCGAACCATCTCGGCAACGTTGGGCGCGGCGACTTCGACGACCGGCCCATGAAACTTGGATTCGATCGGCGCTGCCATTGCTGCGGTGTACTGAGCATCGTCGATGAAATGTTTTTCATGCATACGCCGCAAGACATATCCACGGCGCTGTGCGGCGCGCTCGGGACTGGAGATCGGGTTATCGCGCGATGGCCTTCGGGGCAGGCCTGCGATTACCGCCATTTCAGATAGTGTCAATTGATCGACAGTTTTGCCGAAATAAACTTCCGCCGCCGCTCCGAAGCCGAAAGCGCGATGGCCGAGCTCGATCTTGTTGAGCAATAGAGTGAGGATTTCTTGCTTGGAGAGCTCTTCCTCGATGCGCAGCGCTAGGTAGATTTCAAGCAATTTTCGGCGCAGCGTTTGTTCCGGGGTCAGGTAGTAGTTACGTGCCACCAACATCGTAATCGTACCGCCGCCTTGTTTGCTTTCGGTAAGGAGGTCGACCAGGATCGCGCGCAACAGGCCGATGTAGTCGACGCCGCCATGCTGGAAGAACTGATCGTCTTCGGCAGCGACGACCGCGTTGATGAGCAGCGGTGGATAGGCCTCGTACGGGAGGGGAATGCGCCGCTGTTCGCCGAACTGCTGTATCAAGCGCCCGTCGCGCGTGTAAATGCGCAAAGGGACCTGGAGGCGAATATCGCGCAGGGTAGTTACGTCCGGCAGTTCGGGAAGGAGATATTCCTTGGCGCCATTGAAGGCGACCAACACGCTTCCCACCAGCAAACTTACAGAGGCAATGGTTAGGCGGAGCGGAGTAATAATGTAAGGTTTTGTCACAACAACGAATCCTAAGTCCTTGCTTTAGATACACCGATTATGCATAGTAGCAGGGCACGAATGGGCAAACTCACCGCAAGGTGAGGACGCAAAGCCACCGGTCTTTGGGGATTCGCACTACTGTTTGCGGCCGAAGATAGCGGGGTTGCCGGTCGGAGCGGGAGTTCGCCAACTATATTTGGCAGTGGCCTTCGGCCTCCGTTCCCCGCCGTCATGTCCTGACTGCCAATTAACTAAATTGTGAGCAATGGTCCGCAGTTGAAGCCGCCACCTTCAGGGTAAGCATGGTATTTCGTGAGAGCCCTCACATTCAACTTAACGTATCGCTGCTATAAATTTAGCCGAATCGTATGCCCAGATCCTTACGTTTTAGAACGTAAGTGACTGACCTACAAAGGGACTAAAGCGTGTTACTTAAAGCAAAGACCCGGCCCCTATTAGGCTTAGACATTACAACCTCTTCAGTCAAACTCATTGAATTGGGTTTGAGCGGGGGGCAATACCGCGTTGAGTCCTATGCGGCCGAGCCGACTCCGCCGAATTCGATCAACGAAAAAGCGATTGTCGATGCCGCAGCGGTAGGTGACGCGATTAAGCGAGCCGTTAAGCGCGCGGGCGCGCGTGCCAAAGAAGTGGCGGTTGCCATTAGCGGCGATGCCGCCATCACGAAAGTGATTCAAATGCCGCGATCGCTCAGCACGAATGAGCTCGAAGGCCAAGTGGAGATGCAGGCCGATCAATACATCCCTTTCCCCATGGAGGAAGTGAGTTTCGATTTCGAAGTGGTAGGTCCTTCGGAAAAGGACCCGGAAATGCTGGATGTTTTGCTGGTGGCGACGCGGACCGAAAACGTCGAGCAACGCCTGTCTGCTTGTGCGGCGGCAGGTCTCACGGCACGTATCGTCGATGTCGAAGCGTTTGCGTTGGAAAATGCGTGTCGATTATTGACGCATCAAATGCCGGATGGCGGGTTGGAACGAGTGATTGCCGTGGTGGACTTCGGTGCCAGCAGCACGACCTTCAGCGTGCTTCGCGACCTCAAAGTGATTTACACGCGTGACTTTGCGTTCGGTGGGCAGCAACTTACCGAAGAAATCATGCGTACTTATGGGTTGAGCATGGAAGAAGCCGGCCGTGTAAAGAAGGAAGGAGGATTGCCGGATAACTATCAGGGCGAAGTGCTCGATCCGTTCATCGACGACATGTGCCAGCAAGTCAGTCGCTCGTTGCAGTTTTTCCTGGCGTCGGGTGCAGGCCGTGAGCAACCCGAAAAGATTTTGATCTGCGGCGGTTGTGCGAACATTCCCGGAGCAGCGGAAGTCATCAAAAGCCGGGTCGGCATCGATGCGGAAAAAGGCGATCCGCTCGGGCAAATGAAACTCAGCTCGCGCGCTAAAACCCAGTCCGTGAAGAAGGATGCTACCGCTCTGTTGACTGCGTGCGGCCTCGCTCTGAGGAGCTTCGACTAATATGCCAAGAATTAATCTACTGCCTTGGCGCGAGGCGGAAAGGAAGCGCAAGCGGCAGGAATTCCTTGTCGGCGTAGTGGGTGCGATCGTGATCGCACTGCTCCTGGGTTTGGGCGTGAACCTCCAAATGGAAGGCGCAATTAGCAATCAAAATGCACGCAATCAATTGATCAAGGATCAAATTCAGGAATTAAACAAGCAAATCACGGAGATTAACGATCTGGATGCCAAAAAGAAGCGCTTGCAGGCACGCATCGAAGTGATCGGGCATCTGCAAGACAGCCGTCCGCTGGTCGTCCATCTATTCGACCAATTGGTGCGCACGTTGCCGGATGGCGTGCATTTTACGAGCGTTAAGCAAACCGGATCGACGTTGCAGTTTACCGGCATCGCTCAGTCCAGCACGCGCGTTTCTGCGCTGATGCGCAATATCGAATCCTCCGAATACCTTACCGAGCCGTCTCTTGGAAAAGTGGCGACCACTAGCAGCGGCTCTGAATTCACTCTGTCCGCCAAGCAAACGAAGGTTTCGGAAGAGGAAGCAGGCTCGCCGCGCGCGGCAAGCAAGCGTGCCAAGAAGGCGGGAGTTAGCCCGTGAAAGAATTTCTCGAACAGTTACGAAATATCGACCCCAACGATCCGGGCCGGTGGCCGCTATCGGTACGCATCGGAGCGATCGTCATGGTTTTGATCGTCGCGTCGGGCCTCGCTATTTACTACTTGGCTTGGAGTATCCAGCGGCCATTGCTTGAGCAGGCTCAAGCCGAAGAACAGACGTTATTTGCGGAGCTCGAACAAAAAGCGCGGAAAGCTTCGAATCTCGAAGTGTATAAGCTGCAGCTGAAGGAAATGGAGCAGTCATTCGGTTCGATGTTGCGCATGCTGCCGAACCGAACCGCAGTCCCGACCTTGCTCGAGGAAATATCGCAGACAGGTTCGGCAGCCGGCCTTGATTCCAAGTTATTTGAGCCCGGTAATGAATCTCCTCACGATTTCTACGCGGAAAAGCCGGTGAAACTTCAATTTACCGGGAGTTTCCATGCGATCGGCAATTTCGTCAGTGGAATTGCGGCGTTGCCCCGAATCGTTACGTTGCACGACATCAGCCTAACTACGATAGGTAAGGGCGGTAACGATCAATTGCAAATAGACGCGACCGCGAAGACTTATCGGTATTTGGACGAAGGAGAGTCTGGCGACGGCAAAGATGCGGCAGCTAAGTAGCAGCGCCGACTTTTATGCGCCTCCCAATGACTCGCTAATCGATCTTAAGATTTGAGCAGAATCGACGTATGTTAAGCATCAAGCACACATTGATCCTCCTAGGACTGAGCGCCTTTCTCTCGGCGTGCTCCAGCGACGTGGAAGAGCTGCAGCAAAAAATCAAGGAAATTCGTGCACGGCGCGACGATCGCATTGAACCCTTGCCGGAACTCAAGCCTTACGAGGCATTTACGTACAACGCATCGAGCCTGCGTTCGCCTTTCGTTCCAAGCGCACCGGCGAGCGCTGCGCTAGCAAACAGTTTACGTCCCGACTCAAAGCGGTCTCGAGAATTCTTGGAGCAGTTTCCGCTCGATTCATTGCACATGGTCGGAACTTTGGAAATGGGCGGCCGAAAGTTCGGGCTCGTCCGCGATACCGGCGGTCTCGTACATCGAGTATTGCCCGGTCAGTATCTTGGCCAGAATGACGGTAAGGTCACGAGCATCACCTCCTCTAAGATTTCGGTGATTCAGATCGTGCCGGACGGCGTTGGGGGCTACATCGAACGTCCTGCCGCCATTGCCATCAGCGAGTGATTTACGGAGTACATTAGAATGTCGTCGCAAAAAAAAGTGATACCGGATTCGATCGCTCGTTGCCCGTCACCGCACGGCACGATGTTCAGGCTGTTGTCCGGGGCGCGCCAGTTAGCGGTGCTTTTTTCCGTTGCAGGCGTTCTTAGTCTCGCCACTACCGGTGTCGAGGCGCAAACTGCCGTTCGACTTGAGAAGATCGAGGCGGTTCCCCTGGCAGGCGAGCAAGTGGAACTACGTTTGCAGCTAAGCGACACTGCGCCTCAGCCGGTCGTTTTCGACGTCGACAACCCCGCCCGCATCTCGTTGGATTTACCCGATACGACGATCGCTCTACCGGCTCGTCGCGTTGACGTAAAACGCGGCTCCTTGGATACGGTGACGACTGCCGAGCTCAATGGCCGCACTCGTGTTGTTCTTAATTTAGATCGCAGCGGACCTTATGACGTACGTGCCCAAGGAAACACAATCTACGTGTTGCTTGGCGCCAGTAGCGGTGCAGGAACGTCGGGCGGTGCTGGAGCGGCAGCTGCAAAACCCGGACAGCGCACGACGCAACAGGCGGGAAGCAACGCTGCCGGCGGTCGACCGGTAAGTTCGTCGGGCGGGCCGCGGAGTGTGAAGAGTATCGATTTTCGCCGTGGCAGCGATGGCTCGGGGCGGATCGTGGTTGAACTCACGGATTCGAAAGTTCCTGCCGATCTGCGTCAAGAAGGCGGTCGCATTGTCGTGACGTTCGCAAAGACGTCGCTTCCCGATCAATGGATGCGTCGCATGGACGTCGTCGATTTCGCGACGCCGGTAAATACCGTAGAGGCGGTTCGAGCAGCCGAAGGCGCTCGATTGGTGATTGCGGCGGGCGGCGATTGGGAACAGATTGCGTATCAATCCGACAACATCTACACGATCGAAGTGAAACCCGTCGTTAAGTCGGCCGCCGAAATCGAAGAGAAGAAGGAATACACGGGTGCCCGGCTCAACCTCGACTTTCAGGACATCGATGTGCGCGCCATTTTGAAAGTGCTTGCCGATATTAGCGGCCAGAACATGGTGGTCAGCGAGTCCGTAAAAGGCAATTTCACGCTGCGTTTGCAGGACGTCCCTTGGGATCATGCGCTTGACATCGTCATGCGCAGTAAGGGCCTTGATATGCGTAAACAAGGTAACGTGATGATTATCGGGCCGGCCGCGGAAATCGCCGCGCGCGAGAAAGAGATTCTCGCGTCTAAAAAGGAAGTGCAGGAACTTTCGCCGCTGCGAACGGATTTTCTGCAAGTCAATTATGCGAAGGCAGCCGACCTTGCCGCTTTGCTCAAGGCAAAGGACAACGCCCTTTTGTCGGAGCGAGGCAACGTATCGATCGACGAACGTACGAACACGCTGCTTCTGCAAGACACTGCCGATCGCCTCGCTCAAATCCGCAGTCTGGTTTCCACGTTGGACATTCCTGTCCGGCAAGTTCAGATTGAAGCACGCATCGCCATTGTCACCGCCGACTTTAGCCGCGATCTTGGCGTCCGGGTGGGTTACAACGCCGTACGTGCGAATGGGGCGACAGGTCTCTATTCGGTCAGCGGATCCTCGGCAGGCAACAGCACCGTTGTTTCATCCGGAATTGCGAATCGCTCTACCACCGGCTCGCCGTTCCCAGTAACCATTCCCACCGGCGACTACATGGTTAATTTGCCGGCGGCAAATACCGCGGGGCGGATCGCGCTCGCGGTGCTTGGCGAGAACTATCTTGTCGACCTCGAACTCTCAGCGGCTGAAGCCGAAGGCCGTGGCGAAGTGATCACGGCGCCGCGACTCATTACCGCCAATCAAAAAGAAGCCTTGATCGCTCAAGGTGTAGAAATCCCCTACTTTGAAACCTCGACGGCGTCTGGAGCAGGCGGCGTCAGTCAAGTCACCATCAAATTCAAAGAAGCTTTGTTGAGTCTCAAAGTCACTCCGCAAATTACGCCGGACAGCCGCATCATCATGGATTTGGAGGTTATCAAGGACAGCGTGGGACAAGTCGTTACCGTCAGTAACGGCAATAGCGTCCCGTCGATCGATAAGCGAAAACTTCAGACCCAAGTCTTGGTGAATGACGGGCAGACGGCGGTGCTCGGCGGCATTATGGAAACCGAACGGCGCGATAACGAAACCAAGGTGCCGCTGATCGGTGATATTCCGGTGCTTGGAAATCTCTTCAAGCAGAAGTCGAACGTGAACAATAAGCGAGAGCTCTTAATTTTTGTGACGCCTCGTATATTGCGGGAAGGCGCTTCTGTGCATTGATGCGGGTTCAGATAACGATACCGGACGCAACAAATTCACTTTGGAAAAAAGTATGTTCAAGCATTTAGTTATTTCTGCGTTATCGCTGTTCGCACTCGCCGCCTGTGGCGGTGGAGACGGCGCTGCGATAGGAACGGGTAGCGGCGGCGGTTCGGGAGGAACAGGCGGCGGTACGGGCGGCACAGGAGGAGGAACAGGCGGCGGTACTACCACTACTCCGACCTACTCGATGGGCGGTGGCGCGGGAACGTCGTTTCAGTCGGGAACTATTTCCGTTGCCGTGCCCACTCTTGCCGCAGGCGGTAGCACGACTCTTCAAGTTTCCATCCTCGATCAAAATAGCGCGTTGTATACCACGTCGACCCAAGTCACCTTTAGCTCGACCTGCCTTGCCCTAGGAACCGCAACGATTACCTCCGGAGTGCCGCCTGTCGTCGGCAATACGGTGACCACGACGACGGGCAGCGTGACGGTTACCTACACGGCAAAGGGTTGCAGCGGAGCCGATGTGGTTACCGCCACGGCGACAGCTGCATCACAAAGTCTTTCTGCCACAGGAACGGTGACCGTCGCTCCCGCGACGATCGGATCAATACAGTTCATTTCGGCCGCGCCGACCGCCATCGGCCTTAAGGGGACAGGCCTTGGCGAAACCTCCACGCTCATTTTCCAGGTGGTCGATTCAAGCGGCGGGCCGGTGCCGGGCGTCAATGTGTCTTTTAGCTTGAACACTACCGTGGGTGGTTTGAGTTTATCTCCTGCCTCGGCAACGAGTGGAGCGGATGGACGAGTCCAAACGGTGGTGAGCGCCGGCACGGCACACACTTCAATCCGCGTTACGGCGAGCATCGCCAATCCGGCGCGTGCTACTCAGTCGAGCGTGCTGGCGGTGACGACCGGGCTACCATCGTCAAATAGTTTCTCCATTGCGCTTGCCGGGACCCCTGCTGCTTGCCCGAACGTGGAGGCTTATAACATCGATGGAGTGCCGGTCGCGATTACGGTCCGGCTTGCGGATCGGTACAACAATCCCGCTCCGAACGGCACTTCCGTAGCTTTTACCGCCAACGGTGGGCACGTGGACGGCAGCTGCGTCACTCCTAGTGCCTCCGGCTTGACGGATGGCACCTGCACCGTGAACTGGGTGAGCGCGAATCCCCGCCCGCTGCCGAGTAGCGTGCCGCCGAGCTTATTACCAGGTCGCGTGCAAGTATTGGCGACGGCCATCGGCGAAGAGTCGTTCACCGATGCAAACGGCAATGGCTATTACGACAGCGGGGAACCGTTCGTAAATCTGGGCGAACCGTATCGCGATGACAACGAAAATGGGGCTTACGAATCTAACGAGTACTACCTCGATTTCAATGGAAACTCCACACGCAATGTGGGCGACGGGACTTTCAAAGGAATTACCTGCACCGGTTCGACGGCCTCCGATACTTGCGGTACCACTACGCTGGCGATTGGGGCACAAGCCACGATCATCATGTCGACGAGCGGTGCCCAAGTGGGGAGTTTCATTATTAACGGCGCGCCTTATTCCAGCGGCATTGTGTCCGTCGGCGTCAGTCAAAACATTCCGATCCAATTTACGGTGCGCGATCTGAACGGCAATCCCATGCCGGCATCGACGACCGTCAATATATCGGCGGAAGGAGGAGTCGGCACGATTTCCACTTCAACGTCTTCGTTCACGATTCCCTGTACGGCGACTCTTGTCGGGAATACGTATACGTCTTTCCTGGCGACGCCATCGAGCGTTACGGGCGCGGTGAACGGAAATGTCGTGATTAAGGTAACCTCGCCGGGTGGTTTGATCACTCAATACTTCATTCCGTTCAGGGTGACCTAGCACGTCCCGCTTCAACATCGTCCGAACGGCCGGCAGCATGCAAATGTTGCCGGCCGTTTTCATTACAATGCTCGCATGCGCAATGTGTTCTTAATTGGGCCGATGGGATCCGGCAAGACCGCCGTAGGAAAGCAACTCGCAAGAGCTCTCGATCTCGAGTTCATTGATGCCGATGCCGAAATCGAGCGACGGACGGGTGTTACCATCCCCCACATCTTCGAGAAAGAAGGCGAAGCGGGGTTTCGCGAGCGGGAGCGGGAGGTCATCGATTCCCTTTCCGCCCGCCACAATGTGGTCATTGCAACCGGGGGCGGAGCTATCCTGTTTCCCGAGAATCGAGAGCACTTATCCCGTCGCGGCTGCGTCATTTATCTGAAGACGTCCGTAGCTCAGCAACTGGAACGTACTCGGCACAGTAAACAGCGGCCGCTGTTGAACGGCGTCGATCCCGAAACGAAACTTCGCACCCTGCTGGAACAGCGTGCGCCGCTCTATGAGAGCATTGCCGATATTACGGTGACGACGGACGGGCAACGAGTCGCGGTTGTGTGCGATCAAATCGTGCAGCAGCTTCGCAAGCGCGAGCAGCCTCTTATCGAGTGTGGGGAGGGAAATGTGCAGCGGATACGTATCGATCTAGGCGAACGGAGCTATCCCATTCTCATTGGGGCCGGGCTCCTCGAGAGTCGGCAGGAGCTTGCGCAAGCGATTCCGGCTAGCGATGTATTCGTCGTTACCAACGATCGCGTGGCGCCTCTGTATTTGCAAAAGCTGATCGATGCGTTGCCGGGCAAGCGAATTGCCTCAATAGCGCTGCCCGACGGCGAAGCCTACAAAACGCTAGCGACGCTAAGTTCGATTTTCGATGCGTTGGTCGCTGCACGGATGAATCGCGATGCATCGATCGTGGCACTGGGCGGCGGCGTGGTTGGCGATATGGCGGGCTTTGCCGCAGCCTGTTATCAGCGTGGCATCGACTATATTCAAGTGCCGACAACCTTGCTTGCTCAAGTGGATTCGTCCGTCGGCGGGAAGACGGCCGTCGATCATCCCGGCGGCAAAAATCTCATCGGCGCTTTTCATCAACCGCGCTCGGTGATTGCGGACACCAATACGTTAAGCACGCTGCCCGATCGCGAACTTCGCGCAGGACTGGCCGAAGTCGTGAAATATGGCTTCATTCGCGACAGTGCTTTTTTAGATTGGATCGAAGCCAATGCTTCTACGCTGCTCAATCGCGACTCCCAGGCGTTGGCGCATGCAATTCGGCGCTCTTGCGAAATCAAGGCCGAGATCGTCGGCATCGACGAGCGGGAGCAAGGGTTACGCGCCATTCTCAATTTCGGTCATACCTTCGGACATGCAATCGAGACGGCAACGAGCTACGGCGAATATCTCCACGGCGAAGCGGTGGCCATCGGCATGGCGCTCGCAGCCGATATGTCCAAGCGCATGGGAACAATTACTCCCGACCACTACGAACGTGTGCTACGAATCATTCGCAGCCTTGAGTTGCCGGTGACGGCTCCGCGCATCGGTTCACGCCGCGCTTTCGAGCTCATGGGTATGGATAAAAAGGTACAAGCGGGAAAAATTCGCTTGGTTTTGCTTAAGTCCCTTGGTGAGGCGCAGGTAACCGGGGAGTATCCGGCGGAGGTGCTGCAAGACACTTTGATGAATGCTACGGACGAGCAGCCGGCATGAGCGGCGCGGATCGCTTAGCCGCGTACGCCGCGCACGACAGCGAATCGCGCGGACGTATTCATCCCGAGCCTGAGCCTAAATTTCGCAGCGAATTTCAGCGCGATCGCGACCGCATCATTCACTCCACCGCGTTTCGGCGGCTCGTCTACAAAACTCAGGTATTCGTCAATCACGAAGGGGATTTGTATCGAACTCGGCTCACGCACAGCATCGAAGTCGCCCAGGTAGGGAGGACCGTGTCGCGTGCGTTGGCGCTCAATGAAACCCTAACGGAAGCAATTTGTCTGGCTCACGACCTAGGACACACCGCATTCGGACACGCCGGGCAGGACGCCCTTAACGAGTGCATGCGGGAGTACGGCGGCTTCGAGCACAATTTGCAGTCGTTGCGCGTCGTCGACGAACTCGAAGAGCAGTATGCCGAGTTTGCCGGCCTGAACCTCACCTTCGAGACTCGGGAAGGCGTCCTGAAACACTGCTCGGTCAATAACGCACGAACGTTAGGTCCGTTGGGCGAGCGCTTTCTGCAGCGCCAGCAACCGTCGCTCGAAGCGCAGATCGCCAACATTGCCGACGAAATCGCCTATAACAATCACGATGTCGACGATAGTTTGCGAGCGGGGCTCGTCAACATGGAGGATTTGCGTGCGGTCGTCCTTTTCCGCCGCGCTCACGACGACGTGCTCAAGGTTCATTCGGCATTGACTGAGCGGCGCCAAATTCATGAAATTGTCCGACGCATGATCGACCGTGTAGTCAGCGATTTGATTCGCACATCGATGGAAGCGATCGCGACGGTAAAGCCTGGAACTATCGATGCGGTGCGCAAGCATGCCGGCCCGCTCATTTGCCTCGGCAGCGAAGTGGCGGAGGAGCACCTGGAGCTCAAGCAATTTTTGCGGCAGCACGTGTATAAGCACTACCGCGTCCTCCGGATGACGACCAAGGCCCGCAAGGTCATTCACGATTTGTTTACCGCCTTCTTTAGTGCGCCGGAACTCATGCCCATCGAACACCAACGGGTAGCGGAAAGAAAAAGCCGGAAATCCGGCAAGCATGGACTTGCGCGAGCGGTTGCCGACTATATTGCCGGCATGACGGATCGTTACGCCATTCTTGAACATCAGCGGATCTTCGATCCCGCCGAACGCTCGTAAAGGAAACTGCGATGCCTTTCGATCCTCTTAAGAACGACGTTTTCTTGCGAGCGCTGCTGCGCCAACCCACGGAGCGCACGCCGGTTTGGATGATGCGGCAAGCGGGCCGCTATTTGCCGGAGTACCGCGCGACGCGCGCACGCGCGGGCAGCTTCCTCAAGTTGTGCATGACGCCGGAACTCGCATGCGAGGTCACGTTGCAGCCTCTTGACCGATTTCCGCTCGACGCGGCGATTCTTTTCTCGGACATCCTGACGATTCCTCACGCGATGGGGCTGGGATTGGAATTTGAAACCGGAGAAGGGCCCGTCATCAGAAATCCCGTGCGCAGCGCTGCAGACGTTGCACGAATGAAGATTCCCGATCCCGCGACCGATCTACGTTACGTCGTCGATGCCGTCGGGTTGATTCGGCGTGAGTTGCATGGTCGCGTTCCGCTCATTGGCTTTGCCGGCAGCCCGTGGACCGTGGGTACTTACATCGTTGAAGGTGGGAGCAGCAAACAATTCGATCGGATCAAGGGGATGATGTATCGGGATGCCGCGACGTTGCATCGGCTGCTCGATGTGCTTGCGAAGTCCACGGTTGCCTATCTGAATGCCCAGATTGCCGCCGGTGCCCAAGCGGTTATGATTTTCGACACCTGGGGAGGTGTGCTGACGCCGTTACAGTACCGTGAATTCTCGCTCGCCTACATGACTCAGATTCTAGATGAGCTTACTCGGGAAGCGGATGGCCGCATCGTTCCGCGAATTCTATTTACGAAAGGCGGCGGCGCGTGGCTTGGCGACATGGCGAAAGCAAATTGCGATGCGCTGGGTGTCGACTGGACGACCGATCTTGCGGATGCACGGCGGGCAGTCGGCGATCGGAAGGCGCTACAAGGAAACTTAGATCCAAGTGCTCTGTACGCTTCACCGGATAGCATTCGAGAGCAAGTTGGGTGTGTCCTAAAAAGCTTTGGAAAAGGAAACGGCCACGTCTTCAATTTGGGGCACGGCATTCATCCGGACGTGCCTCCTGAGAATGCTGCTGCGATGGTTGCGGCGGTGCACGAGCTGAGTCCGCAATACCACACTTAGAAAGTTAAGTATTCGAAGTCCATCCGGCAAATGGCGGAATGGCTACGCGGCGCAATTAGATCGGGTGCCGTTCATCAAGAGCTTCGGGTTACCAACTCGTCGCGCAACGTACGCCGCAGAATTTTACCGACATTGGTTTTGGGCAATTCGTTCTTGAAGTAAACGTGTTTCGGCACCTTGTAGCCGGTGAGTTCCGAGCGGGAATACTCGATGAGCTGTTCCGCGGTTACGTTCGGGTCCTTGCGGACGACGAAGATCGCGACCACTTCGCCCGCTCGCTCGTCGGGTTGCGCGACGGCCGCCACTTCCAGTACGCCCGGATGTTTGACGAGGACGTCTTCGACTTCATTCGGATAGACGTTGAATCCGGAAACCAAGATCATGTCTTTTTTGCGATCCTGCAAAAACACGAATCCATGCTCATCGATGTAGCCGACGTCGCCGGTGCGCAGCCAGCCGTCGGGCAACATCACCTTGTCGGTTTCATCCGGCCGCTGCCAGTAACCGCGCATTACCTGTGGACCGCGTACGCAGATTTCGCCGACCTCATGAAATCCCACCTCCTTACCCGCGTCATCGCGTACGCTGATTTCCGTCGAGGGAATCGGCAGCCCGATCGAGCCGTTGAATTCGTCGATCTCGAACGGATTGATGCACGCGGCGGGTGAGGTTTCGGTGAGTCCCCATGCTTGCGTAAGCACGTTGCCGGTCGTTTTCTTCCATTGCTCGGCCACGGCCTTTTGTACTGCCATGCCGCCGCCGAGCGAGATCCTGAGGCCGCTGAAATCGACGCGATCGAAGCCGGGCGTATGCAGCAGCGCGTTGAACAGCGTATTGACGCCGCTGAAGTAGGTGAAACGAAACTGGCTCAGCGTTTTTACGAAGCCGGGGAAGTCACGCGGATTGGTGATCAAGACGTTGCAGCCGCCCAGCCGCAAGAAAGTGAGGCAGTTCGCCGTTAGCGAGAAGATGTGATACAGCGGCAGTGCGGTGATCGCGATACTCTCGCCGACGCGCAACTTACTGCCGAGCCACGCCGCGGCTTGCAGGACGTTCGACACCATGTTTCGATGGGTCAGCATTGCTCCTTTCGCAACGCCGGTGGTGCCGCCGGTGTATTGCAGGAATGCGATGTCGTCGAGCGTCAGCGGCGGCTCTGTAAATGGCAGGAACTCGCCAGCGCGTAGAACTTGGTTGAAGGACTGTGAATCCGGTAGTCGGTACGCGGGAACTTGCTTGCGTACCTTTCGGATGACCAGATTTACCAGCCACGACTTCGGAAACTTAAGTAGGTCGCCGACACCGGTGACGATGACATGCTCGACGTCCGTCGCTTCGATGACCTCTTCAAGAACATGCGCGAAGTTTTCGAGAACCACGATGACCTTCGCGCCCGAGTCGTGCAATTGATGCTGCAATTCGCGCGCGGTGTACAGCGGATTTACGTTGACGGCCGTCATTCCGGCCCGCAATAGACCGAGCAATGCGATCGGGTACTGCAATACGTTGGGCATCATTAGGGCGACGCGATCACCTTTTTCGAGTCTGGCAATGCCTTGCAGCCAGGCGGCAAAGGCGCGCGATTTCCTATCGAGTTCACCGAATGACAGGGTCGTGCCCATGCACTCGTAGGCAGGAAGATGCGCGAAGCGGTCCAGGCTCTCGCCGATCATTTGCGCCAGCGAGGTGTATTCCTCCGCGTTGACGGTGGGCGGTACGCCGGCGGGATAATGTTTAAGCCAAACTTTTTCCACGAAAACCCCCGAAGAAGCTGCTAGCCGCTAGCTCCTAGCCGCTAGTCGGAATTCGGAATCACGAACTTGAATTTAAGTGCTTATTCTCAATGTCCTTGGCCGCGGCAGCAAGCAAAGGAGTTTTAAAATATTCTGGCTAGTAGCTAGCGGCTAGTAGCTAGCGGCTTTCCCAGCAACGGCTTGAGCGCTTTCCAAACATTATCCAACAACCGCGGCTGAGCCTCCGCCGTCGGATGCAATCCGTCGGCTTGCACGAGCTTCATGTCCAAGGCAACGCCGTCCAAGAAAAAGGGAATCAAGGCGCCTTTTTGCTCGTGCGCCACGTCGCGGAAAGCGGCAGCGAAATCTTGAGCGTAGCGGGCGCCGTAATTCGGTGGCACTTGCATGCCCGCAATCACGATCTGGGCACCGACGACTTTAGCCTGGCTGGTCATGGCGACCAGATTGTCCCGCATTTGTTTGACAGGCAAGCCGCGAAGGCCGTCGTTGGCGCCGATTTCTAAAATCAGGATCGCCGGACGCTGCAGTTCCAATAGTTTTGTCAAGCGCGTCCGCGCCCCTGCACTTGTTTCACCGCTTACGCTGGCATTGATGACGCGGTGCCCGTACCCTTGAGTGCGTAACCGCTGTTCAAGCAGAGCGACCCATCCTGCTTGGATATCGATGCCGTAGCCGGCACTTAAACTATCGCCGACCACCAAGATGACGGGACTCTGTGATGCAACTTGCGATGCAACCTTGTTGACCGGCGCGGCGTCTACCGATGTCAATCCAGGCCGAGTCGATCCAAGCCCGATCGATCCGAGCATTCCCGCAACCAACGCGAACAACAGTAATTTAACGCGCATGAATTCAGTTACCGCAGTGCTGAGAGCCCAAGGGCTTACCAAGCAGGTTACCAGTCCCGAAGGGCGCTTGACCATTTTAGACGACGTAACCATATCGATTCCTCCGAGCCAAACCGCAGCGATCATCGGCGCATCGGGCGCCGGTAAGTCGACGTTGCTTGCGTTGCTTGCCGGCTTGGACGAGCCGACGAGCGGGCAGGTATGGCTCAACGACGTCGAGCTCACTGCGTTGGACGAGGACGGCCGCGCCAAGGTTCGCGCGCAGCACGTGGGTTTCGTGTTTCAAAGTTTTCACTTGGTGCCGTCGCTAACAGCGCTTGAGAACGTCATGCTGCCTTTGGAGCTCGCGGGGGAAGGAAGTGCGCGGCAGACGGCGGCAGAGGTATTGCAGCGAGTCGGCCTCGAAGCGCGGGCGAGTCACTATCCTCGGCAATTGTCCGGCGGAGAGCAGCAGCGAGTTGCGATCGCGCGCGCGTTTGCCGCGAAGCCCGCCATTTTGTTCGCAGACGAGCCGACAGGTAACCTCGACGCGGCAACGGGAGAACGCATCATTCAATTGCTCTTTGAACTCAATCGCGCCACGCACACGACGCTTGTGCTGGTGACTCACGACACGGCGATTGCCGATCGCTGTGAGCGAGTCATTCGCCTGGATGCCGGCAAGGTGGTCGCTTCGTGAGCACCCTGCGTTTTGCACTCGTTCACTTCGCGCGCGATTGGAAGTCGGGCGAACAGGCCGTCATGGCGATGGCATTGCTCGTCGCCGTTGCAGCGTTGACGGCGATTGCGTTTTTTACCAATCGGATTGCGCTAGGGGTGGAACGGCAAGCCGGTGAAGTACTCGCGGCCGATATTCGCATCGAATCCCAGCAACCGTTCAACGAAGTGCATGTGAAACGAGCAGAGCAGTGGCAGCTCTCGGTGGCACGGCTGGTCGCTTTTCCGAGTGTGGTGCAGCGTGAGGATCACAGTGCGTTGTCGGCGGTCAGCGCCGTTTCAGCGGCATATCCGCTGCGCGGGCGCTTAAAGCTTTCGCGAACATTAGACGGCGCCACTGAAGAAGTACGGCATGGTCCGGGCCAAGGGGAGGTGTGGGTCGACGCACGCTTGCTCGCGCAGCTCGTCGCCAATATCGGTGATCGCGTCGAGATCGGCCGAGCGCAGTTCACGATCACGCGCGTGATCGTATCTCGTCCCGATCAGGGCTCGCAGTTCGTGCAATTGGCGCCCGTCGCCCTTTTTTCGCTTGAAGCGCTGCCGTCGACCGAATTGATTCAGGCCGGCAGCCGCGCTTCCTATGCGCTGCTGTTTGCGGGCAGCGCTTCGTCCATTGCGGAGTTCAAGCGGTATGTGCAGGCAAATCAGCGGCCCGGCGAGCGTATTACCGACATTGCCGATGCCAGTCCGCAATTGCGAGAGTCGATGGATCGTGCCGGCAGTTTCTTGAATTTGGCGAGCATGGTGAGCGTGCTGCTTGCGGCGATCGCAGTCGCGATGGCAGCGCGTCGCTATTCGGCTCGGCGCTTGGATCTGGCGGCTTTGATGAAAAGCATGGGCGCCACGCAAAGCCGTGTGCTGGCGATCTATCTAATTCAACTCGTCATTATCGCGTTGCTTGCGAGCGTGATCGGGACGTTAATCGGCTTTGGAGCCCAGGAAGGACTAGCATGGCTGCTCAGCGATTTTCTACGGAGTGAATTGCCGCCGCCGACGTTCGGGCCTGCGCTGCTCGGCCTGGCCACCGCGATTTCGGTGCTTATCGGGTTTGCGTTTCCGCCGCTCTTGCAACTCAAGCGAGTGCCGCCGGTACGTGTCCTTCGCAAGGATATCGATGCTCCGCCGCTGCACTATCTGTTGATCTACGGATTGGCCATGAGTGCCGTCATTGCCGTCGTGGCAGCCATCTTGCGTGATGTCTCGTTAGTGAAACAGGTCGTGCTTGGGCTTATCGCCATGTTCGCGGCACTTTATTTCTGCGGGTGGTTGCTGGTGCGCGCGCTCTCGATCGTGCGCGGCCGAGTCGGTGTTTCATGGCGATATGGCGTGGCCAACATCGCGCGTCGCGGCCGCGAAAGCGTCGTGCAAATCGTGGCGTTCGGCTTGGGCTTGATGGTTTTGCTGCTCCTATTGGTCGTAAGAAACGACTTGCTCGATAACTGGCGGCGCAGTTTACCGGCCAATGCACCCAATCAGTTCTTAATCAATATACAGCCGACGCAAGCCGACAACGTGCGCGCATTCTTCGTTGCGCATCGATTGCCGGCACCGAGCTTAAGTCCCATGGCAAGCGCGCGCATCACGAATGTCAACGACACGCCGTTCGCGGATTGGATGGCAAAGCAGAGACGAGGAGGAACGGACGATCAAGCCGCGAATCGGTTCCGCGAGCGCGCACGCTTCGGCCGGGCGGCGAATCTTTCTTGGAGTGCGGAGCTTCCCGAAGGCAACAAGGTGGTGGAAGGGCAGTGGTGGACGGCGAACGACGGTGGCGGCCCTCGCATTTCCATGGAAGTCGACTATGCGCGCAATATGGGAGTCAAGGTTGGCGACCGCATTACTTATGACGTCTCCGGTGAAGCCGTTACTGCGACCGTTGCGAATCTGCGCGACGTGCAATGGAGCAGCTTCCGACCCAATTACTTCATGGTGTTCTCTCCCGGCGTCATCGACCATGCCGTCGGAACGTACATCAGCAGCCTGTACGTTCCGTCCGCGCAGCGCGCAACGATGCGGGAATTCATGCGTCAGTTTCCCGAAGTCACCGCCATCGATATCGAAGCGGTGCTGTCGCAGATTCGAGCAGTCATGGACAAGGTATCGCTTGCCGTGCAATACGTCTTTCTCTTCACGCTCTTTGCCGGCATCACCGTGCTGTTCGCCGCGATTCAGGCGACACGGGACGAGCGGCGCTACGAAAGCGCGATGCTCAGAACGTTGGGCGCCAGCCGTCGCGTCGTCCTGCAGGGAGTGGCGTCCGAATTTCTGGTTCTAGGAATGCTGGCGGGCGTGCTCGCGGCAGGCGGCGCGACGCTCGTCGGATACTTGCTGGCGACCGGCCCTTTCAATTTGAAGTATTCGTTCGATCCCAGTGTCTGGACCTTCGGTCTCATTGCCGGAGTTACGCTCGTGGGCGTAATCGGCACGCTCGCCACTTACTCGGTGGTGAATGCGCCGCCGGTTGCGACATTGCGCAAGGGAACTTAAACCCTACTTCATTCCAAGACGAAGCCAGCCGACCGGCATCGTGTCGCCACGCCACGTGTAGCCTTCGAATTTCAAATCGAATTCCCCGGGCCCGAACGACGATGAATTGACGTTCAAACGCAGCTCGCCGTTCGAATCACGCGCCACCCGGCGGATCTGCATGATGTGTCCGGCGCTCACGCTGCTGACGGTAATGAGGAAGGCGTTGTAGGGGCTCTCGGATAGGTCGACACGCAAATCGATGAGTTCCGGGAACTCCGGCCATCCGACGCTGACGGTGGGACCGCTAGGTGGTGCGGCAGTAAGCTTGACGCGATACTCGCGAGTGTTGCCCGGCGCGCGCAGTCGATATTCTTTGGCCGTCGTTTTCGCGGCGTTCAACTGTTTGCTGATCGAGTTTGCGTAGTAAATGGCGCCCGCCATTCCCGCGACGGCAACCGCCAATGCGATGCTCAACAACTTGATCCAACGCCGAGCTTTGGGTTGCAAGGCGCCATACTCGCCGGCGAGTTCGTTTTCGTCGTCGTCATCTTCCGAATCGAGTTGCGCCGCTTCGATCGCGACGTTCGACGGCATGCTTGCAAGGTCGGCCGCGTCCAATTCTTCGCCGGGTTTGCGAGTCATTTTCGCTTTCAGGCGGACGGGAATGGGCTGGCTATTGACCCATTCCGGATTTTCCAGGCAGTACTTTTCGAACTGCCGCGCCTCTCGCACGGAGAGATCGCCCGACAAATAGCGCGCGACGATTTGTTGGCTTTCGATGTAAGTGCGATCCATAGTGGTGGGCTCGCTAGTTATGGCGTTGCTATTGTCGCGACTCTGACATGTTGTAGGAAAGGCATGCAAGTCAAAGGGGCCGGGAAATGAGGTTTTGGCTAACGTGACGCCTTCAACGTGCGATATAACCCTTTTTTCTTTTCCGAATGCCCCTGTAACAAATAAAGCGCAAAACCAAGGTGTCTTGGAGGTGTGGAGTCAAGGGAGGTATGGAGTTAGGAGAGCGTGGCGCCGAAAAGCGAGCCGATGAAATAAGTGGCGAAGCCCGCGCC